>JAIWOA010000091.1 GCA_020217115.1 Calditerrivibrio sp.
CCCCATTATCAAACCTATGAAGAATCTATTGATGAAGCAATCAAAAAAGTTTCAGACGAGCTTATTATAGAAAAAATAAAACTTGCAGTACAGAAAGTTAAGAAGTATCCTCACCACCTGTAATAGTAATGAGGAGATTTTCTTAAGTACTTCTCGCAGCTTTTTAACGCTATGCGGCACACGATATTTGCGTAATTTATGTAATACAAATGAGTTGATAACCAAATATAAAATGGAAAATAGGGAAATAAATAAAACTCAATTATTAATTTTACTATTGACAACTAACATACATATTATTATGAGTATGTAATTAATAAAGGAGGTGCAGCAATGGCACATTTTATACTTGATGCATGTACAAACTGTGGTGCTTGTGAAGATGAGTGTCCAGTAGGCGCTATCAGCGAAGGTGATGGTAAAAGAGTTATTGATGCTGACACTTGCACAGACTGCGGTGCTTGTGCTGAAGTATGCCCAGTTGATGCAATAGAAGCTCGTTAATATTAATAAGAAATTCGTTGGGGCTATTTAGCCCCTTAAATTTTAAATAAATCTACTACTATGCAGGTATGATATGGGTTTTATAAAGGATATAAAGGAAGATATAAAGGCTATTTTTGAGAGAGATCCTGCTGCAAGAAGCACCATAGAAGTTCTATTTTGCTATCCAGGACTACATGCTGTAATAATACACAGGTTGGCCCATAAACTATGGGGTTGGAGACTTTACTTTTTAGCCAGACTCATTTCTCAGATATCGAGATTTTTAACAGGTATAGAGATACATCCTGGTGCAAAAATAGGGCGTAGGTTTTTCATTGATCATGGGATGGGTGTTGTCATAGGAGAAACCGCAGAAATTGGTGATGATGTTACCCTATACCATGGTGTAACACTTGGTGGAGTTTCTTTAAATAAAGGTAAAAGGCACCCAACGATAGGAAATAACGTTGTAATAGGTTCTGGAGCAAAAGTTTTAGGCCCATTTAAAGTAGGTGATGGAGCAAAGATTGGCTCAAATTCCGTTGTAGTTAAAGAAGTTCCCGAAAATGCAACTGTTGTTGGAATACCTGGAAGAATTGTTACAGAAACTAGCAAATCAGGTAACTTTGAACATGATAAACTTCCAGACCCTGTGGCAAAAGCTATTACATGCATTGTTGATAGAATAGTGGAAATAGAAAAGGAGATAGCTGAAATTAATCATAAGGGGAGAAGTCATGAAGGTGACAACAAAGAGTAGGTATGCAATAAGGGCTATTTATGCAATGATAGCTCTTGGTGGAGATAAAGAACCGGTATCAATCAAAAAGATTTCCGAGTTTGAGGATATTTCTGTAAAATATCTGGAACAGCTGTTCACAAAATTGAGGAGAAATAAAATAGTAAAGTCTGTTAGAGGTACCCTTGGTGGTTATGTTTTTGGGAGACCATTGAGTGAAATCACACTAAAGGATATTATTTACGCTATGGATGGCCCTATAAAACCTGTGGATTGTGTAGAAACTTCTGAATGTAGTAAATCAAGCATCTGTTCTGTAAATTGGGTATGGTTTGGTCTTAAAAAAGATATTGACAATTACCTTGAAAGGATTACATTACAGCAAATGAAAAATGTACATTGTGGAGAATAGTTATGTCAATTTACTTTGATAATAGTGCCACTACCCCTGTTGATATAAGAGTTTTTGAATCGATGATACCATATTTTAAAGAAAAATATGCAAATCCTTCAAGTATACACATTGATGGGAGATCCATAAGGGAAGATGTGGAAAAATCAAGAGCTGTGGTTGCAAAAACAATATCTGCTTTACCTGATGAAATAATATTTTGTGGGAGTGGAACAGAATCTGACAATATTGCTATAAAGGGTATTGCTAACTCCTTTAAACATAAAGGTAAACATATAATAACGTCAAATATAGAGCACAAAGCAGTTTCAGAATCTTGCAGATATCTTGAGGAAAATGGTTTTGAAGTTACATATTTAAACGTAAGAGAAAATGGGATAATAAATATCGATGATTTTAAAAATGCCCTTAGGAAAGATACTATTCTGGTATCTATAATGCTTGCAAATAATGAGATAGGGACGATTCAACCAATAAAGGAGATTGGACAGCTTGCCAATAAACATGGATTTATATTACATACAGATGCAGTGCAGGCAGTGGGAAAAATGAATGTAGATGTATCTGAGCTTGGGGTTCACCTGCTTAGTTTCTCCGGACATAAAATATATGCACCAAAAGGTATAGGGGTTTTGTATATTGATAAGGAACTTAAAAACTTTATAGAACCGATTATACACGGAGGTCACCAGGAAGATGGAATAAGGTCTGGTACCGAAAATGTACCTTATATCATAGGAATTTCTAAGGCATGTGAAATAATACAAAATGAGCTGCACAAAGATATCGAACATATAAAAAGTATAAGGGATTACTTTGAAGGCAGAATACTGAAAGAGATCCCGGATGTTTATGTAAATGGTGATACTGAAAACAGGGTTTGCAATATTTCCAATATTACATTTAAGCATATAGAGGCTGAAGCTTTGATGGTTTACGCTTCTGAAGTTTGTTGCTCTACAGGCTCTGCATGTTCCTCAGGTGGGATGGATGCATCCCATGTTCTTTACGCCATTAACATAGATCCAGTTGATGCCCATGGTGCTTTGAGATTTAGCTTTGGGAGATTCAACACAAAAGATGAAGTTGATAAAGCAGTTGAAATGATAAAAGTGAGTGTAGAAAAACTAAGGGCAATGTCACCTTTATACAAGTAATAGTTTTCATGGTATCCATATCAAATTTGTTGAAAGAACTGGAAAATCTTTCACTTCAGTTAAACATTAAAGTTAGATATGAAAAGACCACTGCAAAAGGTGGTCTTTGTAAGCTAAATGATCAGTATATGATAATCATTGACAGAAAGGCAAAGGACGATTACAAAGCACAGGTTATAGCAAAATCGCTAAAACAGTTTGATCTGTCAAATGTTCATTTAAAACCTAAAATCAGAGAATTTATCGATGAAGCATGATTTTGAGCATATCTTCTCAGTTTTAGAGAGAGAATACAATCTTCTTCCAACCCCATCTGTAACCCAAATAGCCAATCTAACAAAAAATGACCCATTTCTGGTGATGATTTCAACAGTAATTTCACTTAGAACAAAGGATGAAATAACCCTTAAAGCATCAAAAAATCTTTTTAAAGTAGCTGATACCCCCTATAAAATGTCTGAACTGAGTCCAGAAAAGATTGGAAAACTGATATTCCCCGCAGGCTTTTACAAAAAAAAGGGGGAAACAATACACAATATATCAAAATATATAGTTGATAAGTATTGTGGAAAAGTTCCTGACAATATAGAAGAATTGTTAAAGATCAAAGGAGTTGGGAGAAAGACTGCAAACCTCGTGATGGTGGAGGGGTTTAAATCTGATGCAATATGCGTAGACACACATGTGCATAGAATTATGAATAGAATGGGTATAGTAAATACAAAAAATCCAGACGAAACAGAAATGGAATTGAGAAAGATACTCCCAAAAAGATATTGGAAAAGGTGGAATGAAATCTTAGTTTCCTACGGTCAACATATTTGTAGACCGATATCACCATTTTGTTCCTCTTGCAATCTATACAGATTTTGTGATAAGGTAGGCGTAAACAATTGGAGGTAAATTTATGACAGAATTAATAGATCAGATAGATAAAAAAATAATAAATATGCTTATAAATAATGCAAGAACATCCTATGCTGATATGGCAAAAGAGGTAGACTTATCATCTCCTTCAGTAATAGAAAGAGTAAAAAAATTAGAAAATCTTGGTATAATAAAAAATTATACAGCTAATATAAATTACAAGGCAATAGGATATGATATTTTAGCATTCATCGGCATATCTCTGGATAGTGCACAAAGTATCTCAGATTTCGAATATACGATAAAAGATTTTGATGAAGATCTTATTGAATGCCATCACGTGACAGGGGATTTTACAATGATAGCAAAAGTTATTACCAAAAATACAGATTCCCTTTCAAACCTCATAAAAAAGATCAGAAATATAAAAGGGGTACAAAAAACCAACACAATACTGGTATTTTCCACAATATTGGAGAGTAAAAAACCGATACATTAGTATGTATGTTTCTGTTGTAATACCTGTGTACAATCGAACAGGTTTACTAAAATCATCAATAGAGTCTGTTTTGTCTCAAAATTATAAAAATTTTCAGATTTTAGTAATAGATGATGGTTCTTCATTTGAAACCTTTGATGCCCTAAAACCCTATATATCCTTTATAGAATATATAAAGTTAGATAAAAACTATGGAGTGAGCTATTCAAGAAACATCGGTATAAAAAGATCAAAATATGAATGGATAGCCTTTTTGGACTCCGATGATATCTGGTTACCAAATAAACTTATTATACAAACGGAATTTATGAAAAAGAATAATTTTCTGGTATCCCACACCGATGAGTACTGGTTTAAGATAGATAGATTTGTTAATCAAAGGGGAAAACACTCCAGATATGGCGGGGATATATTTGCGAATTCCTTAGATTTTTGCAGAATTAGTCCATCCTCTGTAATGATTCACCGATCTGTTTTTGATAACGTTGGATTATTTGATGAAAATCTCAAGGTTTGTGAAGATTACGATCTATGGCTTAGAATTACCAATAGATACGTTGTAGGGTATCTACCAATAAAAACTATTATAAAAATATCACACAATGATCCACAATTAAGTCTATCAACTCCACATCTTGAATATTACAGGCTACTATCTTTAACAAAGTTTATTAAAAGAAATAAACTATCCTACTTTAGAAAAAAATCTGCTATAATGGAATTAGGTAAAAAATATGATATTGTAAAAGCTGGTATAGATAAAAAAGTGCATTAGGTACAAGGGGGTAAGTATGAAAAAAATTTTTATGCTATTTTTACTGATATTTTTGGTAAGAGGTAATTTATTTTCAGCTGATATAATAACAGAATGGGACTGGGTAACACCTCAACCACAACCTACAATCAATAAAGCCATAGTTGATAATGAGACAGCTTTATTAATACTTGATATAGAACAGCTAACCTGCAATAAAGAAAGAAGACCCAGGTGTCTGGATACATTAGAACCAATTTCAAACATATTGAAAAAATTTAAAAAAAATGGGTTGTTTGTTGTTTACTCTTTGACACCCAATGGTAAACCTGAAAATATACTTAATGAGGTTAAACCAAATGGGGATGAGCCAATAGTAAGCTCAACAGTTAATAAATTTTTAAATACAAAATTAGACTATTATCTAAAGGGAAAAGGTATAAAAAAATTGGTTATTACAGGGACAGCTGCCAGCGGAGCAGTTCTTTTTACTGCAACAGAAGCTGCACAAAGGGGCTACAACATAATAATACCTGTAGATGGGATGTCAGATGAACTTTTTTCAGAGCAGGCAGTCTTGCATATATTATTGAATGGTCCGGGCACAAAAAATAAGGTTATAATAACAAAATCAGACATGATATACTTTTGATAATATTATATTTTAAAATCTAAATAAGGAGAAAAGAATGGCAGAAACAAAAAGTAATTTAAAAGAAGCATTTTCAGGTGAAAGTCAGGCATACCAGAAATATTCTGCGTTTGCCAAAAAAGCGGAAAAGGAAGGATTCACAAATGTTGCAAAATTATTCAAAACCACAGCTGAAGCAGAAAAAATTCATGCAGAGGGGCATCTGAATGCTTTAGAAATGATTGGCTCTACAGCAGATAATTTAAAGGCTGCAATAGATGGTGAGACATATGAATTTAAAGAAATGTACCCCCCAATGCTTGAAAAAGCATCCCAGGAGGGGCACAAGGCAAAAATTATGTTTAACTTTGCAGTAAAGGCAGAAGAGGTACATGCTAACCTGTACAAAAAAGCTCTGGAAGCTGTCCAATCTGGTAAAGATATTGAAACATCGAATTTTTATCTATGCCCAGTTTGCGGATACATAGAATTTGATTCAGCTCCAGAAAAATGTCCAATATGTGGAATTCCTGCTTCAAAATTTGTTCAAATAGCATAATGGTGAGCGGCAGGAGAACAAAAATCTCCTGCTTTCCCATATTGGGAAAAATTTTCACATTTTTATTTTAAATATTATAAATATCTATTTTTATTAATTTATTATGTAAAAAGATATGTTTGGCAAATTTTTTGATTTTATAGGCTCTATAAATTTAACGGAGGTACTTATGTACAGAAAAATAGTTTCATTTACAACTTTATGGTCATTCATAGGGATGACATTAACAGGAATTGTCCTTTTTATTGTTCCAGAAGGCAGGGTTGCCTATTGGGCAGATCTGAGAATAACCGGTCTATCTAAGGATCAATGGCAAGATCTGCACACTACCTTGTCTGCACTTTTCATGGTTGCCGGTATTTTGCATACAATAGTAAACTGGAAGACAATTGTTTTCTATTTTAAAAACAAAGCTAAAAAGTTAGTTGTGTTTACACCAGGTTTTATTATATCCACAATAATTTTTATTATATTCATAATTGGTACATATTATAAGGTTACACCTTTTAAAGATCTTTTGAATTTAAGCACATATATAAAAGATGAATGGAAGGAAAAAGTTGGCAACCCACCATTCCCCCATGCAGAGTTGTTAAGTCTTGAAGGGTTGATGAAAAAAGAGGGATTTAAACTAAAAACTGTAATAAAAATACTCAATGACAAAAATATAAAATTTGATAGCACAGAAGAAACTTTTCTTGCCATTTCAAGAAAAAATAAGATCTCTCCAGCAAAACTTTTTCAGTTGATAGAAGATAATTACGATAAATATGAAGAAAAAGAATAATAAATTTGATATTTTTATATTGAAAAATTTCTTGACAGAAAACTGAGATAAAGGTATATTTAAAATTCAATGTTGGAGAGATGGCCGAGTTGGGTCGAAGGCGCTCGATTGCTAATCGAGTGTACCCTTTAAAGGGGTACCAAGGGTTCAAATCCCTTTCTCTCCGTTTCTAAAACTTTTTAGGAGTTAATTTTATGAAAAAATTTATCCTTCTTAGCTTCATTATTTATCTATTATTAATTTTTGGTTGCTCTCAAAACACCGTTAAAGAAGATCAAAAAAACGATTCCAAACAAAATAACCAGGTAACATCTCAGCCTACCTCTGCAGATAACACCCCAGTAAACCCCCATGGCGATGGTTCCATGCAGCCAAAGCAACCTAAGCAGATCGTAGTACCCGAGAGCGTTAGTAAGAAATTTAAAGCAGTAGAAATAGAAATCAAAGATAAAAATACAAATAAAGTTACAACGGTAAAAGCCAGTATTGGACAAAAAACATCAGTCCCAAACACAGATATAACTATTTTTGTTGAAGCTTACCTCCCAGATTTCAATATGGGAACTGAAAACATCACCTCAGCATCTGATGAAGAAAAAAATCCAGCGGTCAAAATATTGGTTGAAACTAAAGAAAACAAACATGAAGGGTGGATATTCAAAAACTTTGACATCCATAAAATAGAGGATCCTAACTACGATTTTAGTTTAGTTGGTGGTGTTAAATAGATTTTTAATATGCGGGAGATCTTCTAATAACGAGATCCCCGCTATACCTGAATACCCCAAACCGATAATCCGAGAACAGTTGCTTGCTTTTATACCTCCAAGAGCAAAGACCTTTTTGCCAATATTTCTTACATCTAATGGACCAAGAGGATTAACTTTGTAATCTTTCTTTGTCCAGAATATGGGACTTAATGTAAAATAATCAGCTTCAATCTCTTCTATTTCCTTTAAACTATGGGCAGAATAACCAACAATTAATCTATTAAATTTCCCCTTTATAATCTCCGGTTTTATTGAATTTGCCCCTAAATGGACACCATCAAACTCACAAATTGATGCTATGTCAGCTCTCTCAGATAAGAATAGTTCCTTATCTGGAAGCATCCTTCTCAACTTTCTACACAATTCTATAACTATTTTTGCGTCTACATCTTTTATTCTAAACCATAAAGTATCTGCATAATTTGATGCTTCGTATGCAACCTCAAACAAACTATTATAATACGTTTTATAATCCAGAATAAAGATAATCTTCATGATATTATAAACCTTTTTGTTGTTCCATAATCCTATTAAATACCCCCCTTACAACTCTTCTACTATCATCTATCTGACTAAATAGCTTGTCAGTATCCTTAAAATGTAAAAATCTACATATCTTACCCAACATCTCTTTATCCTTTGGTAATCTGGAAACTGTTTTATTATCATATATTCTAATAATATTTTCTAAGTTTCTAAAAAATACATAATTGTTGTGTATGGTATAGAAATCCCTAACCTTTATCAGACCATCCTCCAGAAGATTGTGTAAAAAATCATGGCTGTTTCTCACTTTTAAATTATCAAAATCTCTCCCATACTTAAGCTTAAACATCTGAATAATAAACTCAACATCAATTATACCACCAGATCCTGATTTTATATCATACAGATCATAGGGTTCCCCCTTTTCCTTCTGTATCCTCATTCTCATATCAAATATCTCCTGAATCTCCTCTGATCCTATAGTCTTTTTATATATCACCTCATCAACAATTTCATCAAACTTTTCTTTAAGTTTGCTTCTCTCATTTATAACCCCAGCTCTCAGTAGTGCCTGTTTCTCCCATAGCATAGCCTTATTGTACTGGTATTCGGTAAATGATTTTAGAGTAGTAACTAAAGCTCCTTTTGCACCACTTGGCCTAAGCCTCATATCAATTGAATATAAAAATCCATAAACTGTAGGAGTCGCAAGATAAGATATAACTTTCTGTACTAACCTTGAAAAAAACTCCTGATTACTTTTTTCACCCTTATCTGTAACACCTTCATCCTCATACAAAACAATTAGGTCAAGGTCTGACCCAAAGCTCATCTCCCCACTTCCAAGCTTACCCATGCCTAAAATTAAATATTCACATACTCTATTGCTCCTGTTCATGGGTAAACCCATTTTATCAACCAACCTATCATACTCCCTCTGAAATGCAAAATTGACAACACCCTTAGCAAGTTCTGTGAGTGACTTACCACATTTTATTACATTCATCTCAGAATTGAGATAGGCATATACCACATTAAAAAATAGCTCCTGAAATTTTTTTCTGGTCAGATTGTATTCAAATTCCTCATCATCCATCTTTTTTACATCATTAACAAAAATATTAAAGATATCTTCAGAAGAGTAATCCCAACTTCTTGGATCATAGATGTAGTCCAGTAGATTCCTGTTTTGTAGTATCAAATTTGAAAGATAATTACTATAATCTATTATGGTTAAGAGTTTTTTTAAAATCAATGGAGAGGATGAAAATATATCATAGAATAGGTAAACTGTATCTGGTCTCATAAAAAAACGCTCAAAGAAGTTTAACACTTTAGCTGGATTCTCAAGAGATTTTATTTCAGAGAGTATTATTTCTATGAGTTTTAGCAAAAGATTTGTTTCTGATTGCCCCCTCATGCGTCCACATTTTTTGGTAACCATCTTACTCGTAATTTGAGCTACCTGTTCTGGATTTTTAAAACCCTCATTGGCAAAATATTCCTTCAGGTCATCAACCTCAAGCTCCTCATCTGTTATGATTACTGATAAAGACTGTTTCTCCTCTGAAATGATAGAACTAAATATCTTATTAACCTGTGATGTAACCATCTCATAAGTTTTGTAAAATTCCTCTCTATTTTCAAACCCACACCTTTCTATGTAAAGTTCAAATCTATCGGATGACTCAGGGATAACATGTGTCTGCTGTTCATTTTCTATTTGAGCCATATGTTCAAGTTTTCTCAGAAATCTATAGGAATCGGATAAAATTTTTGCTTCATCCACTGTTAATATTCCATACTTCTCTAATAGTTCTATTGATATCAGGCTATTTCTGTCATATACCTCAGGCTTCTTTGGATAATTTAATATCTGTAGTGCCTGGATGGTAAACTCAATCTCCCTTATACCACCATAACCAAGCTTAACATCTTTCCTGTCACCCTTCAACCTAACTCTGCCAGCTATCTTCCCTTTTACATCCAATAGATCATTTATAAGCTTATAATCTATAGTTCTCCTAAAGATGAAAGGTCGTACATTTTTAAGCAATTTTTCCCCTACTTCAACATCCCCAGCAACTGTTCTCCCCTTAAGAAGCATCATCCTTTCCCAGCTCTGTCCATATATTTCATAATAGGTTTCATAGCTTCTAAGGGGCATAGCAAGGGGGCCTCTATCACCATCTGGGCGAAGCCTTAAATCAACACGATATACAAATCCATCATTTGTTCTTTCATTTATATAATATCTGATCTTCTCTCCAAGTTTGACAAAAAACTCATGGTTTGATATCACTCCAACTCCATCAATACCTGTAGTTTTACCTTTCTCTGTATTGTAAACATACATCAGATCTATATCTGAACTAAAATTCAGTTCCCACCCACCAAGTTTACCAAGTCCAATTACAGCAAAGCCAACAACATTGCCACTATCATCAAGGGGGGTTCCATATCTGGAGGTAAGAAATTTATAGGCATATCTGTAGGCTATTTCTATAGTTGCTGAAGCAAAAGCAGATAAATTACCAGTAATCTCTTCTACTCTGCTTTTAAAATATAATTCTTTGATAGATATAATAATATATTCCAAAAATTTGAACCTTCTCAATTGGCGCATGAATATATCTTCCCCCATTTCCATAACACCCATATCGAGAAGCTCCTGCAATATTACATCTCTCGTTCTATCTGTATCAATCTTTTTTATAGCTTCTTCTACAAGACTAAAATCATTATTTATACGATTTCTAAGGAAAATTGAATGTCTAAGAACAGGTTCAATTTTTATAAAATCTTCTTTACTTAGTAGACTCTCCAGATCATTTATCTTCTCCATAAATCACTTCCGGTAAAAATATTTTAAAAGATGTAAAAACCCCCTCTTCACTTTCTACTTCAACAAAACCTCCAAAATCCTTTACCGCCAGTTTTACCATTGCAAGGCCAAGACCTGAACCATGTTTTTTGGTGGTAAAAAAGTTATCGAACACTTTATTAATTATATTTTTTGGAATACCAGGACCATTGTCTGTAACAGTAATTTTTATAAAAGAAACCCCTCCTATCTCTGTTCTTTCTGTAGAAATATGGATATGACCCTGATTGCCCCCTATTGCATCCACTGAATTTAGGCAAAGATTAAATATGACATTTGTAAATCTACTACTCATTATCTTGACAACTGCATTCCTTGCCATATCTGTAAGACTTATAGTTACATTTCTCGGCAGTATCCTTTCAATAATCTCCAGATCCTCAGCTAAAAGCTCAGAAATAACCACATCTTCCAGCTCAAGGGAACGATCCCGTGCAATGTTTAATACATGTTTAACAAAATTATTAGAGTCGGCTATTATATCCTCCACTACACCACTGTAGGCTATTACCTGTTCAATACTGCTTGACTGTTTGATCAGTTTTAAGTAAAGCTTTATATTGCTGAGAATATTTTTGAAATCGTGGGCAAAACCAACTGCCATAGCACCTATTGCTTCCTGTTTCTGTGCTATACAAAACTGCTTCTCAATCTCCTTTACATCAGAAATATTCCTTAAGATAGTCATTTTGAGTTTTCTACCAAAACCAGTATCAAAAATCTGGGAACTTATCTCAAACTCCATATTCTTACCGTTTGATAGAGTCATGGTAATTTCCCCACAATTTATGCAACTTTCTGAATGAAAATTGTAGATCTTATTTACTATTCTTGCATCCTTTATTACGTTGCTTAAGGAGCTATAACCCTTAAAATAAACAGATGCAGCATTGTTCATATTTTTGATCAGACCGGTATTATCATGAATAAATATCATATCAGGAATCAGATTAAAAATCTTTTTATAATAATTCATATATAAACTATTTCAATCTATTCTGCCCAATTTCGAGACCTTTTCTAAAAACCAATATATTTGTCTCTATAGTCTTTTTAGGAACTTTGAAACTGATTGCCTTCTCCCAATTTTCTTTGGAAAATGGAAGAAAAACAGACAAAAAACCGAGCATTACGACACCCACCCCACGTGGATTACCCAGATTTTTGGCAACCTCAAAGGCATCAAACTCGTAACTCTTTTTGAAATTTTTTTTATACAAGTTTATATCCTTATCTGGATAAAGTTCAGCATCATTTATTATACTTGAAGGTATTATTTTCTGGGCGTTAGAAATCAAAATTGTCTTTTTGGAGACAAACTCCATATATCTTAAAAATTCCATCCTTTCGAGGGAAACTACATAATCAGCATCACCTAAAGATATAGTCGGAGAATAAACCTTTTCACCTATTCTGACATGGCTGACTACACTACCACCCCTCTGAGCCATCCCATGAACTTCAGACTTTTTTACATCGGTATTCTCCAATAGAGCAGTCTCACAAATTATATCGCTGGCAAGGACAGAACCCTGACCCCCAACACCAATAACCAATATATTATAACTTTTCATTATTTACCCCTCTGATTTATTGCACCAAATCTGCACACTTTTATACATAAACCACAACCAGTACATATAGATTCATCTATATAAGCTCGTTTTTCATTTTTTAACCAAGAAATGGCAGGGCAACCTATTTTTGTACATGCTCTGCAACCTGTACATTTATCCTTATCTATATAAAATGGACTGGCAATAACTGTTCTATCGGCAAAAATACAAGGCCTATTTGTAATAATTACACTAAGCTCTTCTGAATCAACCTCTTCTTTTATAACCTTCAAACACTGATCAACATCAAAAGGATCTATACGCTGTACTCTCTTTATCCCTATACCCTTGCATAACTCAAGAATATCAACCTTTGGAGCAGGTTCACCTATAATGCTTATACCTGTAGCTGGATTTGGCTGGTGGCCTGTCATACCTGTTATGGTATTATCAAGGATAATAACAGTACTTTGACCTCTGTTATAGAAAGAATTAAGTAAACCGTTAATACCTGTGTGTAAAAAAGTTGAATCCCCTATCACTGCAACAGATTTTTTAGCATATTCACCATTAGAACCCTTATCTATTCCATGAGCCATAGATACGGAAGCACCCATACAAACCGTAGAATGTATAGCACTAAGGGGTGGAAGCAGACCAAGGGTATAGCAACCTATGTCACCAGATACATATAACTTCAACTTATTTAATGCATAAAATATACCTCTGTGGGAACAACCTGCACACATTGATGGAGGCCTACCGGGTAGATTTTCAACAGTTGATACCTTAGGTAACTTTTTATTGAATAGTTTCCTCACTTCATCGGTGGAAAGCTCCCCTAAAAAGGATCTATCTAATTTCCCAAGCTTAATACCCCTACTTCTTAATTCAGTCTCAATAATATTATCAAGCTCTTCAACAACATAAAGTTTCTTTACCATCTTTGAAAACTTTTTAATGAGATTTAAAGGGAGAGGCCATACCATACCAAGCTTTAAAATGGAAGCTTCTGGAAGAGCCTCCTTTACATAATTGTAGACTACACCAGAACATATAACCCCTACCTTGTCAGAACCCTTCTCAATCCTATTTATATCAGATTCATCAGAAAAGATTCCAAGTTCTATCAATCTCTTTTCAACAATTTTATGCCTCTCCCTTGCATTTGCAGGGACCATAACCCATTTTGGGATGTTTGTCTCAAGACCTTTCGATTCAACCTCAACCCTATCAGCAATTGATACAACACCTGCACCATGGGATAGCCTTGTACATGATCTTAGCAAAACAGGGGTACAAAATTTCTCCGATATCTCCATTGCTCTACCAACAAATTCTTTAGCCTCTTGACTGTTTGAAGGCTCAAGCATTGGAACCTTTGCAAATCTGGCAAAATGTCTACTATCCTGTTCATTTTGGGAACTAAACATATTAGGATCATCAGCCACTAAAATAACTACTCCACCATTGACCCCTGTGTAACTCAATGTCATAAGTGGATCAGCAGCTACATTCAAACCAACATGCTTCATGCATGTCATTCCCCTCACACCTGACTGGGAGGCTCCAATAATTACCTCAAGAGCCACTTTTTCATTTGATGCCCACTCACAATATATCTCTTTGTATCCTTTAGCAACATCGGTAATTTCTGAGCTTGGAGTACCTGGGTAGGAGCTGATAACCTTTACTCCAGCCTCATATGCCCCCCTTGCAATCGCTTCATTTCCACTTAATATAACCTTCATAATTTACTCCCAGTTAACTATACTTGCTATAAGTCTTGTATTTAATGTACTATTATCAAGAAATCCCAATTGTTTTTTGTCCTGCAGTACTAACCTGTATTTCCAAATAGTTCCAAGCTTACCGTTCTCTTTATACTGCGCAATATCTACCTTCTCTCCAAGATCGTAAAGTATGCTATCTGCAAATTCTTTGTAATCTCCTGAAACTTTCTTCAGATATTCCTTCCCTTTGGGGCTACCTATGCCAGCAAGGATTACACCACCTCTGTAATAACAATAGTCCTTCATTCCAGAAATATTCTCACAGGTTTTTATATATTTTTCTAAAATCTCCTCCGTTACCATTCCACTATTGAGCTTATACTCGTATTCACCTAATTTATTCATATCGGCAATCTTAGTGTTATCTGAATACTGCTTTATGCCATAAATCCCCAAACCTATCAAGATCACAGAGATTAAAACCCCAACAATCCTTTTAAAATTCCTATTGATATAGGATTCTACCTTATCAATGGCAACTTCTTGATTACTCAAATCATGTTTAGACATCAAATCCTCCTCTATTCATAAAAACATTTTTGCTGTTTTCAAAAACCTTCTTTGCCTCAATATCTGATAACCCAGCACCCAAAAGTATTTTATAACACATTTCATAATCCATATAGTCTCCAGGGGCATGAAAATCATTATCAATTACTAAATTACACCCATATTTTTTTGCCATCATAGCTACATATGCATTTGTAAGACTATGACCTTTTCGTGTAGTAATCTCAAGATTCACTTTATTTTTAGCTGCCAGAATCGCATCCTCCTCTGATATTAGTCCAGGGTGTGCCAGAATATCAACCATAGCCTCTATTGCAGCCCTGTTTGTACCTGAATCTACAGGTTCAACAATAGTTTCACCATGGACAACTATTATATCAGCCCCATTCCTCCTCGCTATCTCAGTCATTTTCCCTATGTTTGAAGGTATCACATGGGTGAATTCTAATCCAATAATAACCTTAAAATCACTGGATGCCATATTAAAATCCTCTTTAAACTGCAACTGTTTCTCCAGAAGAAAAAGAAAATTTGATTCGTCAGCATGGTCAGTAATAGCAATCCCTTTGTAACCTTTGACCTTAGCTCTCCTTGCTGATTCCGAAGGGATCAATACTCCATCGCTAAAAGTTGTGTGAGTATGCAGATCGTACATAAAAAACCTCTATTTTTTAATCTTGTTTTTTTAATATAAATATACTATTTAATCAACTGTTTTTCCATTAACATCTAATTTTTATGAATATATAACAGATAGGGGTTATTCCATTTAAAATGAAAAGTTTTGATGTAGCTGTCATAGGAGCTGGTCCTGCCGGAACTTCTGCAGCATACGATCTTGCAGATGCAGGTCTATCTGTATTAATACTGGAAAAAAGAGCTATGCCGAGGGAAAAACCATGCGGAGGGGCTATCTCATATTCAGGACAGAAGTTCCTTAGATTTGATATACCAGAAGATCTTGTGGATGCAGAATGCTTTGGTGCCAGAATAAATACCCCAGAAAGTTCAATAACTTCAATCACCAATGATAGACTTGCTATCCTTGTTAGTAGAAAAAATTTTGACAGCTATCTCCTCGATATGGCACTAAATAAAGGTGTGGCTGCTGTATATGAGATGGCAAAGGAGATAAAGGAAGATAGTGGATTTTACCATATTTATACAAATGCAAATAGATATCTGGCTAAAAATGTCATAATTGCAACAGGTATACAATCTACACTTATAAAAAATGTCCGTAGGTTAGATAATAAAGATGAATTAGGTATATGCCTTGAGGCTGAAATCGATATAAACGAAAATAGCAGGTACAAGGATCTAAAAAATATTATAGAGATACATTTTGGTGTAGCAGGATATGGTTATGGATGGGTTTTCCCCCATGGAAATTTTTTATCCATTGGGGTGGGTGGTGTAACATCAGTGTTCAAAGAGCCAAATAAAGCAATGTATGAGTTTATGTCCAAACTTGGATTTAAATATGATAGAAAAAAGATCAGGGGGCACATGATACCAAAGGGAGGTATAAAAAGGTTAACAAGAAAGGGGGGGCTATTTCTGGTGGGAGATGCGGCAGGTTTTGTCGAACCATTTACAGGTGAAGGTATAGCATATGCTATTAGATCTGGACAGATAGCTGCAAATACGATCATTAAAGCCTTTAAAAATAGTGACTTCTCCGAAGAACTTTTATCAAATTATGAAAAAAATTGTAGTGCTGAAATAGGATCAACTATGGGGTATGCCCTATTCTTTTCGAAGATGCTCCATAAGTTTCCAAATCTACTACTAAACAAAATCATGTCAAACCAACATTGTGTGGACAAATATCTCGAGATAATCTCCCAGAAGATAACGTACAAAGATTATATAAAGTGGATATTTAAAAAACTCCCGAAAATTCTGATAGGGTAGAAGTAAAATATAATTCATCTATGAAACAACAACTGAACTTTTCAAAACAGCTAATAATCCCTTCAATACCACAATCTGTATATGATCTTCACCTCTTTGGAAACATCATTGCTATTTTTAACATTTGAACCATAGTTTACGACAAAACTCAAATGATCCTGATTAAATATTTGACCACCAAACCCAAAGCCTAAACTATAATTAAAATTGGAAACATTACTATGGAAAACAGTTGCGGACATAAAAGGTCTCCAGACCCTTGTATACCCATATCTATTTATATCTCCTATTGTTATACCAAATCCTAATTCATAAAAA
>JAIWOA010000092.1 GCA_020217115.1 Calditerrivibrio sp.
GCAATCAATAACCGCCCAAGAAAGTGTCTTGGGTTTAAAACACCAATTGAAGTCGCTTCTAAGTTTGTTGCACTTGGAGGTTGAATGTGGGACTTAAATAGTAGAAAATATTTTCTGATTTTTACAAACCTGTCAAAACCTGTTGAATTTTTTAGATATTTATATATTATTCCTTAAAGAAAATGAGGAGGAAATATGGATTATAAAGTTAGAGATATTAATCTTGCAGATTTAGGGAGAAAGGAGATTGAGATTGCAGAACATGAAATGCCTGGACTTATGGCTATTAGAAGTAAATATTCATCTACAAAACCCTTAAAAGGTGTCAGAATAGCTGGATCTTTGCACATGACTATACAAACAGCTGTTCTTATAGAGACTCTTGTGGATTTAGGAGCTGATGTTAGGTGGTCAAGCTGTAATATCTTTTCCACACAGGATCATGCTGCAGCTGCTATTGCAAAGGCTGGTGTTCCTGTATTTGCATGGAAAGGGGAAACATTAGAAGAGTATTGGTGGTGTGTAGAGCAGTCTCTTAATTTCCCTGATGGGAAGGGACCAAATCTCATAGTTGATGATGGTGGAGATGCCACTCTAATGGTTCATCTGGGATATCAAGCTGAAAATGATAAGAGTGTGATCAATTATGACACTAAGAGTGAAGATGAGGGGGAGCTTTTAAAAAGATTGAGGAGTATACTTGAAAAGGATAATGGCAGGTGGCACAGATATCTTGAAGATTTAAAAGGTGTTTCTGAGGAAACTACAACAGGTGTCCATAGACTTTATCAGATGAGAGATAGTGGGAAATTACTTATTCCTGCGATAAATGTCAACGATTCTGTCACAAAATCAAAGTTTGATAATATATATGGTTGTAGAGAGTCTTTGCTTGACGGTATAAAAAGGGCAATGGATGTAATGATAGCTGGTAAAGTTGCAGTGGTTTGTGGGTATGGAGAGGTTGGTAAGGGTTCAGCTCAAGCATTGAGAGGTCAGGGGGCAAGGGTAATTGTTACAGAAATAGATCCGATATGTGCTTTGCAGGCTGCTATGGAAGGGTATCAAGTGTCAACGGTTGAGGATACTTTGGGGATTGCTGATATTTATGTCACTGCAACCGGCAATAAAGATGTCATAACAATTGAACATATGGCAAAGATGAAAGATCAGGCTATTGTATGTAATATTGGTCATTTTGATAATGAAATTCAGGTTGCTCAGCTTGAAAACTACCCTAATATTAAAAAGATAAATATCAAACCACAGGTAGATAAATATATTTTCCCAGATGGCAGAGCAATATATCTGTTAGCCGAGGGGAGACTTGTTAATTTGGGTTGTGCAACAGGGCATCCATCATTTGTAATGTCAGCATCATTTAGTAATCAGGTGTTAGCTCAAATAGATTTGTGGGAGAATAGAGACAAATATAAGCCTGATGTGTATATATTACCAAAGCATCTTGATGAAGAGGTAGCAAGATTACATCTTGAAAAGATAGGTGTAAAGCTTACAAGGCTGAGCAAGGAGCAAGCAGACTACATTGGGGTTAATGTAGATGGTCCATACAAACCTTCACATTACAGATATTAAAGAAATATAAGTTTTTTCAATTTTAGGTGTTGACAAAATATAAAAAGTTTAATATATTAAACGCAGAAGGTTACAAAGACCCTCCTCCCCCCTCCTTAAAATATATGGAGATTGCCGGCGGCGAAATGCCCCGGCTTTTTTATTCCCCTTGAGAGAATTATTATATATCTTTATAGAGTTAAAAGCTTATTTTTTTAGTTCTGTTTTTATTTTATTTATAAATATAAAATTAAAATTTGTTTTTTTTGTTTTGGCTACCTATAATTAAAATATTTTAATTTTTTGTTAATTTAATATGATTGAAAAGAAAAAAGCTAATATAGAGGAGAATAAATTTAGGATTATACCTTTATGTTCTACTTATCTGTTTTATTTATACCATTTTAGTTCATTTAATTGAACTATAAAAACATTTCAACAGTTCCTCTCCGGCTATAGTAGGATTTATTTTACCCTCTCTGACCTTTTCCTGAAATTCTTTTAAAACTCCTTTTACTCTATTGTTTGAAATAAAATTATCTTTCATTGTATCCATTATATGGCTCCACATCCATGAAATATTCTGTTCCCCTCTTTTATCATAAAATATACCTGAAGCTTTCATCTTATTGATAAAATCTTCTATTTTTTCAACATATTCCTTTATTCCATAACCTGTTAGCGCACTTACAAGCATTACTTCACAATTCCATAGTTCATTTTTTGATATTGTGAGATGCAAGGCAAATTCAATCTGTTTTTTTGCAATTTCAGCTTTAGATCGATTTTCAGCTTCTGATTTATTTATCAGAATAATGTCTGCCATCTCCATTATACCCCTCTTCATACCCTGAAGTTCATCTCCAGCATTTGGCAGCTGTATCAGAGTGAAAAGGTCTACCATATTTGCCACACTTATCTCCGATTGACCTACACCAACGGTTTCCACCAGAATGTAATCGTACCCTGCTGCTTCACACAGCAACATTGCCTCCCTTGTTTTTCTCGCCACTCCCCCTAAGGAGTCCCCTGATGGAGATGGTCTTATAAAGGCATTTTCCTCCTTTGTTAATTCCTCCATCCTTGTTTTATCTCCGAGTATACTTCCTCCAGATATTTGAGATGATGGATCCACAGCCAAAACTGCTACCTTATGACCCTTTGATATGATGAACTTGCCTAATGCTTCTATAAATGTACTTTTACCAGCTCCAGGTACGCCACTTATACCTATGCGTATAGATTTTCCTGTGTATGGCATTATCATTGTCAAAAGCTCAGAAGCTTTTGTTTTATCTGTCTCTTTTTTACTTTCTATGAGTGTGATAGATTTTGCAAGGTGCCTTCTGTTCCCAGAAAGCACCCCACTAAAAAGGTGTGAAACATCCATAACTATTTTTTCTTATCCTTTATACATTTTAAAATAATTTTTGCAGATTCAACGATATTTGTTCCGGGGCCAAAAACGGCACTTGCTCCTGCTTTGTAAAGGAGATCGTAATCTTGGGGAGGTATTACTCCACCAACAAAAACAACTATATCATCCCCCTCAATCTTCTTTAATTCTTCGATAAGTGCTGGCACAAGGGTATTATGCCCTGCCGCGAGTGTAGATACCCCCACAGCATGTACATCATTTTCCACTGCCATTTTTGCAGCTTCTTCAGGTGTCTGGAAAAGTGGACCAACATCCACATCAAATCCGAGATCCGCCAATGCTGTAGCTACTACCTTTACCCCTCTGTCATGCCCATCTTGACCCATTTTTACTACTAATATCCTTGGCCTTCTTCCTTCCTCTTCTTCAAAGGCTTTTACTTCATTTTTTATTTCTTCTATCATATCTTTTTTCCCGTAGGCACTTCCATAAACTCCAGTTTGTAACCTTATTTCAGCTTTGTATCTGCCGTAAACCTTTTCCATGGCATCGGATATTTCACCAAGAGTTGCCCTTAATCTGGCAGCTTTCACTGCATATTCAAGGAGATTTTTACTACTATCTGATGCAGCATTTGTAAGTTCATCAAGTGCCATCTTAACCGCTTCATTATCCCTTGATGCTTTTATCCTATTTAGTCTTTCAATCTGTTTGTTTCTAACTAATGTATTGTCTACTACAAGGACATCAATATTCTCTTCCTCTTTTAGTGTGTATTTATTTACACCTACTATGACATCAAGTCCACTATCAATCCTTGCCTGTTTTTTTGCAGCTGATTCTTCAATTCTTAACTTTGGCATACCAGACTGGATAGCCTTCGTCATACCTCCCATTGATTCTATCTCATCAATTATCTTTTGGGCTTCTTTAATCAACTCGCTTGTAAGATTTTCTATATAGTAAGATCCTCCGAGTGGGTCAACAACATTACAAATATTTGTTTCTTCCTGAATAATAAGCTGTGTATTTCTTGCTATTCTTGCGGAGAAGTCAGTTGGAAGGGCAATAGCTTCATCAAGGGCGTTTGTGTGTAGAGACTGTGTACCTCCAAGTACTGCTGCCATAGCCTCAATGGTTGTCCTTACTATGTTGTTGTAAGGATCTTGAGCTGTCAAACTCCATCCTGATGTCTGGCAATGTGTTCTTAATGCCATTGATTTTTGATCTTTGGGATTAAATTTGCTTATCATGTTTGCCCAGAGAAATCTTGCTGCCCTTAACTTTGCTATTTCCATAAAGAAATTCATCCCCATAGCAAAAAAGAATGAAAGTCTGGGTGCGAAGGAATCTATGTCAAGTCCCCTTGATATAGCTGCCCTTACATATTCTAATCCGTCAGCCAGAGTGAAAGCAAGTTCCAGAGCACTGTTTGCTCCTGCCTCCTGTATGTGGTATCCACTTATACTGATAGAGTTAAACTTTGGCATATATTTACTTGTGTACTCAATTATATCAGATATTATTCTCATTGAAGGTTCGGGTGGATAAATGTATGTATTTCTTACCATGAATTCTTTTAAAATATCATTTTGGATAGTTCCTGAGAGCTTTTCCTGGCTTACACCCTGTTCTTCTGCAGCTACTATAAAAAAAGCCATTACAGGTATTACTGCTCCATTCATGGTCATCGATACAGATACCTTATCCAGTGGGATACTATCAAAAAGTATCTTCATATCTTCAACAGAATCTATAGCAACACCTGCCTTGCCAACATCACCTATAACACGTGGATGATCAGAATCGTAACCTCTATGGGTTGCAAGGTCAAAGGCTACAGATAGCCCCTGTTGTCCAGCTGCAAGATTCCTTTTGTAGAATGCATTTGACTCTTCAGCAGTTGAAAATCCTGCATATTGACGCACAGTCCATGGTTTCCCTGCATACATTGTTGCCATAGGTCCCCTTGTAAAAGGTGGAAAACCTGGCATACTGTCTATATCATGATATAAATTGTTAAGATCAGCTTTTGTATATAAAGGTTTTACAGGGAATCCTTCTGGTGTATGCCAGATAAGTTTATCAATAGAATCTGACTTAATCTCTTTTTTTGCCCTTTCTTCCCATTGTTTTAAAGAATATGAACTAAAATTATTCATAATCACACCTTCCAAAAAATTGAAGCCCCTTTTTCAAGGGGCTATTATAATTTATTCTACAACTGCAAGTTTGTCTCCAATGGCCACAGTACTTTCCTGAGGATTTTCACTTGCCTTTACAAAAAGTTCCTGAAGTATACCATCTTTAGGAGACTTAATTTCATTCTCCATCTTCATTGCAACCAGGATCATAATAGGCTCACCAGCTTTAACTTCATCTCCAACATCTTTTAAGATCTTCCATATATACCCTGGCATTTGAGCCTCAATAACCTGTCGACCTTCTACTGTCGTGGATGTTCTCATCTTCATGAGTCTTTTCATTTCATCAAGAACTTCAACATTAAAATGGTCACCATTTACTATTACGTCAAATTTATCACCTTTTTCTGTCATATCAACTGCATAGGATTTACCATCTATAATAACAGAAAAAATAGTGTCATTTATCTGTTCAAAATCTACCTGGTAATCTTTTCCATTAACATTTACCGTATAATTAGCATGGGCATTTTCAGTAAGATTAACTATATTTTCTCCATCATGCCCATCTACTGTTGCATAATAAGTTCTTTTAACAGCCATTTTATCCCCCTTATCCCAGCGTCTTACTGAAGTTAATCATTTTACCAAACCTTTTCCAATCTGACTCATCAACTTCAGGGCGAGTAACTGCTCTTGAAGCTGAAATCTTTTCAGACAACAACTGTTTGATTGACGCCACGATTACAGGTACTGTAACATCTTGCTCCTGCTTCCTCTTTAGTTCTTCCATATCAAATTTGTTATCTATAAACCCTGTGTCGTATACACCACTGAGGAAGGTCTCATTTTTAAGAACAGCTATATGGAAAGGTATAGATGTCTTAATTCCTGAAATCATGTATTCTGAAAGAATCCTTTTCATGTTTTCAATAGCACCAGCCCTTGTTTTACTATTTGCGCAAACTTTCGCTATCATAGGATCGTAGTAAAGAGGTATTTCATACCCCTGGTAAGCACCACTCTCCACCCTAACATTTGGTCCTTCAGGAGTTTGGTATACTGTGAGTAAGCCTGGAGAAGGAGAAAAGTTGTTTGAAGGATCTTCAGCATATATCCTGCACTCTATTGCATGACCATTTATTGAAATATCCTCCTGTTTGTAGTTAAGAGGCTTCCCCTCTGCAACAAAAATCATCTCCCTTACAATATCTACCCCTGTAATCATCTCTGTTACAGGATGTTCAACCTGAAGCCTTGTATTCATTTCAAGGAAATAGAAATTCTGATCTGCACCAACGATGAATTCAAGTGTCCCAGCACTATAATAACCTAT
Source organism: Calditerrivibrio sp. (assembly GCA_020217115.1). Lineage (GTDB taxonomy): Bacteria > Chrysiogenota > Deferribacteres > Deferribacterales > Calditerrivibrionaceae > Calditerrivibrio. The sequence continues at coordinate 6,434 of JAIWOA010000092.1, forward strand.
CTTTTTTATAGCATCTGCAGCAACTTTACACATTTTTGCCCTTGTTTCTGCTGATATAAATGGGGATGGTGCCTCTTCAATTACTTTTTGATGTCTTCTCTGTATTGAACACTCCCTATCGAAAAGATGGATTGCATTTCCATGCATATCACCCAATACTTGAACCTCAACATGGTGTGGCTGTATAATGAACTTCTCCATATATACATCACCATTGCCAAATGCATTTTGGGCTTCGCTGCTTGCCATTCTAAAGGAGGATTCAAAATCTTCCTCTTTATGTACAAGCCTCATACCTTTTCCACCACCACCATAAACAGCTTTTAACATTATTGGATACCCTATTTCTCTTGCAACTTTTTTTGCATCTTCTACATCTCTAATTGGGTTTTTAGTCCCTGGCACAGTAGGCACTCCAGCCTCTGTCATAACAGCCCTCGCCCCAGTTTTACTACCCATCATCTCTATATGTTCTGCTGATGGTCCTATAAAAACTACCCCTTCTGCATCACAACTTCTTCTAAAATCTGCATTCTCTGCATAAAACCCATACCCTGGGTGTATTGCAGCTCCCAATTTTTTTGCAATGGCAATAATTCTATCTTTTTTTAGATAGCTTGTGTCGCCAGGTCCATCTGTAATGCAGTAAGCTTCATCTGCATACCTTACGTGTGGAGCCTTTCTATCAGCATGTGTGTAAATCGCAACTGTTTTTATACCCATTTTACGGCATGTTCTAAAAATTCTTATGGCTATTTCGCCACGGTTTGCTACAAGAACTTTTTTTATCTCAGGCATTTTTTCCTCCGTATTATTTATTAAAGTGGTAGGTTATCATGCTTTTTAGGCGGAACAGATTGTCTCTTGTTTGCCAAAAGCTCGAATGCCTGAATAAGTCTTGGTCTTGTATCTTCAGGTAATATAACTTCATCTATAAAACCAAGTTCAGCAGCTCTGTATGGGTTTGCAAAGGTCTCTCTATAGTTGTCAGTAAGTTCTTTTTTCTTGGCAACTGGGTCAGCTGCAGCAGCAACATCCTTACTAAAAAGGATCTGCACTGCCCCATCAGGTCCCATAACTGCAATTTCTGCTGTTGGGTATGCATAATTGATATCGCCCCTTACATGCTTCGAACTCAAAACATCATAGGCTCCACCGTAGGCTTTTCTTGTTATAACTGTTACTTTTGGAACTGTAGCCTCACAGTAAGCATAAAGGAGTTTTGCACCATGTTTGATGATACCACCATATTCCTGTGCCACTCCCGGCATGAAACCAGGTACATCAACAAAGGTAAGAAGAGGTATATTGAATGCATCACAGAATCTTACAAATCTGGCACCTTTTATTGAAGATGCAATATCGAGGGCTCCAGCCATTATTGAAGGTTGGTTGCCAACTATACCAACAGTTTTACCATTCAACCTTCCAAAACCTACAATAATATTTTTTGCATAGTGTTCCTGAACTTCGAAGAAATTTCCATCATCTACAACTTTTAAAATAATCTCTTTCATATCATAAGGTTTATTAGGATCAACTGGAACAATAGTTCTTAGAGATTTCTCTGTTCTATTTGGATCATCTTTTGTAGGAACAATTGGTGCATCTTCCATGTTGTTTTGGGGAAGGAAGCTTAAAAGTTCCCTTATCCTCAATATACAGTCTTCATCATTTTCTGCAGCAAAGTGGGCTACTCCAGTTTTTGTATTATGGGTCATCGCTCCACCAAGCTCTTCTTTTGTTACATCCTCACTGGTAACTGTCTTGACAACTTCAGGCCCCGTTATGAACATGTAACTTGTATCTTTTACCATAAAGATAAAGTCTGTAAGAGCTGGAGAATAGACTGCGCCACCTGCGCAGGGTCCCATAATTGCAGAAATCTGAGGTATTACTCCTGAAGATAGAGAGTTTCTAAGGAAAATGTCTGCATAACCTGCCAGAGACATTACACCTTCCTGAATTCTTGCACCACCAGAGTCATTTAATCCTATAACAGGAGCTCCAACCTCCATAGCTAAATCCATTATTTTGCATATTTTTTTAGCAAACATTTCTGAAAGTGAACCACCAAAAACAGTAAAGTCTTGAGCAAAAACAAAAACGGTTCTACCATTGATTTTCCCATACCCAGTAACAACTCCATCCCCAAGGATCTTCTGTTTCTCCATTCCAAAGTAATTACATCTGTGGACAACAAATTTGTCAAGCTCAACAAATGTACCCTTATCCAACAGTTTATCTATTCTTTCCCTTGCTGTAAGCTTACCCTGGGCGTGCATTTTTTTGATTCTTTCCAAGCCACCGCCCAATTCAGCTTGTTCATTCATCTGTTGCAACTTCTGGATCAACTCATCCATAAACTTTTCCCCCTTGTTTATTTAGATGTGATAATAAAACACAATTTTGATAATATGTCAAGAATATAGTTTTAGATTCATTAAAGATTAAACTAAGAGTTAATTATTTAAGATTTTTGGTTTAGTTTTATCAATTAGTAGACATAATCTATTTAATGGCTATACATTCTGCTTCTATCAAAACATCTTTTGGTAATCTCGATACCTCTACCACAGCCCTTGCTGGTTTGTGATCTCCAAAAAATGATTCATAAATAGAATTGATTACTCCAAAGTGACTCATATCTTTTATAAAAAGAGTAACTTTGGCAATATCTGTGATTTTAAAATTCGAAAATTCAACGATTGCTTTTATGTTATTTAGTACCTGAAGTGTCATCTCCTCAATTGTTCCCTCTATTACCATATTACTTTTTGGATCTATAGGTATCTGGCCTGAAACAAAAAGGATATTGCCACATCTGGTGGCCTGTGAATATGGTCCTATAGCTTTTGGTGCATTATCTGTTGAGATAAATTCCATAAAATTACCCCCCGTTATATTTTTATACCCTTTATTATATTCCAGCTGATAATATAGTCAACATTCAAATGTTCTATCGGTTTAAAAAATCTGGTATCTTCTTCTTTATTAAAAAGATATTTTGATATTTCAAATCTTTTAAAATATTCTATTATATGAATAGATTCAACTTTTGTTATAATCTGATCAGTTTCTACCTTAAAAAAAATATTACTAAGTGCATTTTTTACTGTAGAATTCCACCTTGTGAGTTTTTCTTTTATCGGTAGTTCAGATATTAAGCTAAGTCCATTTAGTATGTCCCTACCTGTTGAATCGTAAATTTCTGGATAGGTGGCTATTATAAATTTCCCTCCGGCATTAAGACTTTTGTGAATTGCGTGTATTGTGTCGTAGATAGGTTGAAAGTTGAAACTTCCTCCAATTGAAATAAAAAGATCAGATTTTCTTCTCATTATTGAAAAGGGTACATTTGATTGTATAGCTACAGGTACTATATGGTCACCAATATTGATCATTTTGTTTGTAAGGTAAAAAATTTTTTCAAAGTTGTATTTTTTTGCAAGATGCTCAGGTATAACAGTATCACAAAAAGATGCATCAAAAACCACAGTATCTTTGTTATTTCTAAGATTTATACCATCAATAATCTTATAAAAGAAGAGAGATGATTTTTCAAATTGTTCTTTATTCACATTGTCCCCATAATTTTTTTTATTTTACAAAAATAATTTTTTATAATATAATTAAATCCGATTTTTTCAATGGATTTTAGAAAAAGATATGGGGAATTTTTGATGAATATTACAGACGTTTTGGGGCTTGTTAAGGATAAGCTAAATTTATTGGAAAAAGAGTTAAAAAATAATCTTGATTCCGATATTGAAATGGTCAATGAAGTTGCATACTATGTTTTTCAGAGCGGAGGTAAAAGACTTAGACCTGTATTCATGTTTCTAAGTGCTGCAATGTTCGGTTATGAAGGTTATAGAGATATAATTTTGAGTGGAGTTGTGGAATATATTCATACTGCAACACTTCTCCATGACGATGTTATTGATGGTGCGAAGTTTAGAAGGGGTAAACTAAGTGCTAATCAGGTCTATGGTAATGATATAACTGTTTTGTGTGGTGATTTTTTATATTCAAGGGCATTTGTAAATCTTGTAAAAGATGGAGATAGCAGAGTTCAGATGATACTTGCAAATGCTGCAAAAACGATGAGTGAGGGTGAAGTTTTTCAATTAGTAAAAACCGCAAGTTTTGATCTAAATTTTCAAGATTATGAAAAAATAATATTTTCAAAAACGGCAGTCCTTTTTTCTGCTTGTTGTGAAATTGGGGCTATTATAAGTAATTGCACAATGGATGAGTCTGAGAAATTAAAGGATTTTGGAAAAATAGTAGGACTTTCTTTTCAGATGAGTGACGATATCCTTGATTACCTTGGCGATCCAGAACAGACCGGTAAAAAACCTGGCACAGATCTGAAAGAGGGTAAGATGACACTTCCCCTTATAATTATGAGGGATCTTTTAGATGCTGAGGAGCTTGAAAAGGTAAAAAAGATCTTTTCTTCTGAACCATCAGAGAACGATATTGAGTATGTTATCCATTTAATGAAAAAGTATGACATAAAAAGAAGGGGAGAGCTGTTTGTTGATAGCTACACTTTAAAAGCTAAGAAGATTCTATCTGAATTGCCTGACAATGAATACAGGAAAGGGCTTGAATTTTTAGCAGATTACGTAATCCTTAGAGATAAATGAGAGAGGCTGAATTTTATTCAATAATTGATGGGGAAACTGTTTCCTGTGATCTATGTCCACAACGTTGTATTATAAAATCTGGTAAGTCTGGTTTATGCCTTATAAGAAAAAATATAGGTGGCAAGCTTTATCAGACCTCCTACAATGAGGTTTCTTCGTTAAATGTTGACCCAATAGAGAAAAAACCGCTTTATCATTTTCATCCCGGCACTTCTATTTTATCAATAGGTACAAATGGGTGCAACCTTTCGTGTAGTTACTGTCAAAATTTTGTTATTTCAAAGAATATTAGTGTTAGAAATAAAGTGTCAAAGGAATTTCTACTCGATATTGCCAAAGATTCAGGTTCAATTGGCATTGCTTATACCTATAATGAGCCCACTGTTTGGTATGAATTTGTTTATGATTGTGCAGAGTTTTTTTTCAGTTGTAATCTAAAAAATGTTATTGTTTCAAATGGATTTATAAATATATCACCTCTCAAAAAGCTTTCAAAATATATTGATGCTGCAAATATCGATATAAAAGCTTTCTCCGAGGAAGGTTACAGGCTTTTAGGTGGTAGTTTGAAACCTGTACTTGAGACTGTCGAATTTTTGCTATCGGAAAATATCCATGTGGAAGTTACACACCTTGCAGTTGAGAATTATACCACCAGAATTGATGAGTTTGAAGATATGTGCAGATGGCTTTCTAATCTAAATAAACATCTGCCTTTGCATATTTCAAGGTATTTTCCATGTTATAAATTGAGCTTACCTCCTACTAATACTGAGTTTTTGAATAATCTCTACGATATCGGGAAGAAATATCTATACAATGTGTATCTCGGTAATCTGAATTTTAACAATGACAGTTTTTGTCCCTATTGTGGTTTTAGGCTTGTAGAAAGAAAAGGTTACAATGTGCAAAAATTTATTGGAGACAACATATGTCCATCTTGCAAAAGGGAATTATATTTTGTTTTATAACCATATTACTTTTAGGTTGTGATAAAGTAGATAAGGGGCATGAGAGATATAAAACCAATTCCTACTTTATGCTGGGTACGATTGTTGAGATTACTTTATCTGAGAAGGATCTAAACGATTATTTTGATAACCTTAAATCTGAGATGAAAAATCTTGGGGAAAGAATGGTTGGTGACATTAACCGCTTAAATAGTATGAAGAAGGGAGATAGGGGGAAATTTGATAAATACTTTTTAGATTTAATAAGTAGTGGTGGATATTTTTCAAAAATATCTGGTGGAAGATTTGATATAACGATCTATACCCTTATGAAACTTTATGGCTTCCCTGAGGGACCATACAGAGTCCCTGAGAATAATGAAGTTAAAAATGTTGTCGGGGAGATCTCCTTTGAGAATATAGAAATAGATAATGATAGTATATTAAAAAAATCAGATTTTAAGATAGACATGGGTGCCTATGGGAAGGGTTGGATTGTGGATCAAATGGTTAATAAGATGAAAGAATACGGTATTAAAAAAGGGATTATAAATGCAGGGGGGGACCTTTTTTGCCTTGGTGACAAAAATGGAAAGAGCTGGAGAATAGGAATTCAAGATCCTATAGAAAAAAGCAGAACAATTTCAGTTATACATTTAAAAAATAAGGCTGTTGCCACATCTGGTGATTATGAAAGATTTTTCGATGTTGGTGGTAAAAGATACACACATATATTTGATGCAAAGAAATTAGAGTCAATTGATAATTATAGAAGTGTCAGTGTCATTGCAGATTCTGTGGAAAAAGCTGACGGATTGTCAACTGTTTACTACCTGATGTTGGTTGATGAGATAAAAGATATGTGTAATCGTGAGAATACACCAGTTTTACTATACCTATTAGATGGAACTATCTTGAAGTTATGTGGTTGGGAAAACTTTGAAAAGGTTTAGTTTCTTCGATCTTTTTTTTGTATCCATTTTGTTAGCTGGGCTGTATTATCTGATTTACCATCAATTGGTTTCTGCAAACAAAAGTCTCGTTCTTACTGTTGAAGAAAAAAGATATTTTCTGAATTTAAAAAGTAAAAAATTAATCGACCTATCCAGAGAATATGGTAAAAATATGGTTGTGGAAATAGATAGTGGAAGGGCAAGGATAAAGGAATCTGATTGTAAAGATAAGATATGTATAAGTTTTGGTTTTATTTCAAAGTGTGGAGAGTCTGCTATATGTGTTCCAAATAGAGTCTCTATACATATAGAGTGCGATGAAAATGAGTACGACGCAGTATCAAGATAATATAAAATTAGTCTCATTGTTAGCTGCTATTTCAATAGTATTTGGTATTATTGAAAATATCTTCCCTTTACCAATCCCCTTTTTAAGGCTTGGGTTATCCAATATAGGTATCGTGATAGGTATATATCTCCTCAACCTCAGATACGTTCTATTGCTTGGTGGTATAAAAGCTACAATTACTGCCATATTTTCCACAGGATTCATTTTCAGAATAATAATTGCTTACCCATCTATTCTATTTTCCATTATTGTAATGTACATTTTCTATTTTATTACAAAAAGGTTTTCAACTGCTGTATCCGTGAGTGTAGTTGGTAGTATGGTAAATATTTCTACTCAGTTTATTATTATTAAAACGTTTATAATAAAAAATCTTGATTTTCTTTTAATTTTACCTTATTTCTTGATTGTATCAATTTTTACTGGAATTATTGTTGGTTATATTTCTAACATTGTTTTAAAAAAAATTACATAGACAAGGGGATGATTTTATGTATCAAAAAATTATTTTAGCAAGTGGATCACCAAGGAGGAGAGAGCTTTTTACAAAATTAGGCATAAATTTTCAGTATGTTACATCAAATGCTGAAGAAAAATTCGATACTGAGGATTCTGTAGAAAATCAGGTAATGAAAGTTGCCTCCATAAAGGCTTACAACGTGGCAAGAATATACGATGAAGCTTTTATTGTGGCTGCAGATACTGTTGTTTATTGTGAAAATAGAATACTTGGGAAGCCTGTTGATCCAAAGGATGCCTTTGAAATGCTTTCATTTTTGAGTGGCAAAAAACATGAAGTAATTACTGGAGTTGCGGTTATAAATAAAAATCACAAAATACATGAGCAGTTCTACGAAAAAACAGATGTCTATTTTAAAAAACTGAATAATGAAATTATAAACTGGTATATTGATTCAGAGGAGCCCCTTGATAAAGCTGGTGCATATGGTATTCAGGGTAGGGGAAGTCTTTTGGTTGAGAAAATTTATGGTAATTACGATAATGTGGTTGGTTTGCCAGTTGGTAAATTGTTAGAGCTATTTGCCAAGCTCGGTATAAGACCTTATGGAGGATTTCATGAACTTTAAAAATTTAGGGGAAATTCTTACCTTTAATGCAGGTATTAGACCAAATAAAACATATATCTACTTTGAAAAAAAGAAATTTAGTTACAAAGAAATTGATATTATGACAAATAAAGTTGCAAAAGTGCTCATAAAATTTGGTATAGCAAAGGGGGATCGTGTTGCAATCTTGCTTGAAAATTCCCCAGAATTTATAATAACATATTTTGGTATTGCAAAGGCTGGAGGGGTTGCAGTTCCCCTTAATACCTTTTTGAAAGAGGATGAGATACAATACATTTTGACTAATTCTGAATCTAAAATATTGGTATCTTCCTCTAAGTTTGCAGATGTTATTAAGAATCAAAGAAAATTATGTAAAAATCTTAAAAATATATTTACCTATGATCACGCAGATTTTGAGTCACTGAATTTACACCAGCTTGCCAGTGCTGAAAAGGATGACAACCCTCGTGTAAATGTTGGTCATGAAGATCTGGCAGTTTTTATCTATACATCTGGCACTACAGGTCATCCTAAGGGGGCAATGCTTACACACTTTAACCTTTTGCATAATGTAGATGCATGTTTAAAAGTATTCAAGATAGATCATACTTACAAGGTTCTGCTTGTTTTGCCGATGTTTCACTCCTACACATTTACTGCCAGCGTCCTTTTACCAACCTATGCAGGGTGTGGGATAATAGTTCTGGCATCGATAATGGAACTTAAGAAAAAATCTTTTAAAAGGGTATTGTTATTTCAGAGACCAAATTTCTTTCTGGGTGTTCCGCAGATATACACAGCCCTTGCAAGAGCAAATATCCCTTCATGGTTTGCAAAATTTCTGTATCCTATAAAGATACATGTCAGTGGTGGTGCTCCTCTCCCTGAAGATATTATAAATGAATTTTATGCTAAGTATAAAAAACCTATAATAGAGGGTTATGGACTTTCTGAAGCTTCACCTGTAGTATCTGTCAATCCCTTAAATAAGCAGAAACCATATTCTGTTGGTCCAGCTTTACCTGGTGTTGAAGTAAAGATAGTAAACGATGATGAGATTGAAGTCCCTGTTGGAGAAGTTGGAGAGTTGATAGTTAGGGGACCTAATGTTATGAAAGGGTACTGGAAGATGGAAGATGCTACAGCCCTTACTATAAGAAATGGTTGGTTGTTTACTGGAGACATAGCAAAAATTGACAGGGATGGATATATTTACATAGTTGATAGAAAGAAGGATCTTATTATATCTAAAGGGATAAATATATATCCAAGGGAGATCGAGGAGTATCTCTATCTCTATGAAGGTGTAGATGCTGCGGCTGTTATAGGTGTTCCTGATAAACAAAGTGGTGAGATTCCAGTTGCATTTATAAAGATAAAAGATGGCTGCAAGGTTGATATAAATAACCTGAAGGATTACCTGAAAAAGCATCTTGCCAATTTTAAGATTCCAAGACATATATATATAAAAGATGATATACCAATGACAGCAACCGGAAAAGTTTTGAAAAGAAAATTGAAAGAGATGGTAATTGATCAGTTTGTAAGTTAGAGGGATAAAAAGTTTTATCCTTATTAGTAGTTTAGTATTATCTTTTTTATAGTTTTCTGGAACAATTTTCAAGGATGTTTTCATAATATTTTTTTATATATTGCAAGTATAGGTTTTAGTTATATATTAAAAATGTCGTAATTTATATCTGGAAAAAAATTTCAAAGGAGGAAACCTGATATGGGAGCAAAAAAGATACTATTTCTTGTTGGAGATTATGTTGAAGACTATGAGGTAATGGTTCCTTTTCAAGCATTGCAGGCTGTTGGTCACATAGCTCATGCCGTTTGTCCTGGTAAAAAAGCTGGTGAAAAGATTCGAACAGCTATCCATGATTTTGAAGGTGATCAGACTTATAGTGAAAAACCTGGTCATAATTTTACTCTAAATGCTACTTTTGATGATGTTAGGCCAGAGGATTATGATGCTCTTGTGATTCCTGGAGGTAGGGCACCCGAGTATATCAGACTTAATCCTGCAGTTATAAAGATAGTGCAGCACTTTTCAAAACAAAATAAACCTATAGCAGCTATATGTCATGGTGCACAGCTACTTGCGGCAGCAGGTGCATTATCTGGAAGGGGATGTTCTGCCTATCCTGCTGTTGGACCAGATGTTACTTGCGCAGGTGGGACATATGTGGATATACCGGTGGATAAAGCCCATGTGGATGGGAACCTTGTTACAGCTCCTGCATGGCCTGCTCATCCTGACTGGATTGCAAAATTTCTCAACGTGTTGGGTACAAAAATAGAGTTATAAAATCTTGTAGACCCGTGGCTCTTCTGGAGCCACTTTTTTATTTTTTTATGTTTTATGCAATTTCTAACTTATTTTTAAAATTTACCTTTTGTACTTATTTTATGCATTTTCCTTTACATTATCTAAAAATAATGAAAATTATGTACCCTAAAGGGGCAATATAGAACAGCTTATTAACTAATTTATATCTTTTGATATTAAAAATGATAAACAACAGGGGAAGGAAAATAGAAGATCCCCTCAGTCCCATTGACATGTAGCTCCACTCAAGTATGCCACTCTTCAGGTTTGACAATGTCAATAT
>JAIWOA010000093.1 GCA_020217115.1 Calditerrivibrio sp.
ACTTTTCTGTAATCGAGGGGTGATCTCTTCTGGCGATTCTCATAATCATCTCTATCAAAACCTGATGCAATCTGATCTGCAAGTGTAATAACCTTTTCTATAAAACTATTCCCCGGGTTGTGGTGCCCGGCAGAAGCTATTTGCATTGATACTTCAGGGAATTCCTCTTTCCACAATCTTGCAATAAAGGATTGTTCATTCAAAAATTTATCAAAAAAATTGGCTGTATGCAGAGCATGAAGATGACTGTCCTTGTTTAGTATTAGCTGCCGATCAAAACTATTTTTTGCATATTTCTCTGGCAATCTAAGACCTGTTCTCTGGTAGGGCTTACCTATGTCGTGTAGAAAGGCACTGAGTCCTACTAAAGAGGTCCTCAATAAACTATTATTCATATAACCCCCTTGAAGATATCCTTTTTAATCCTAAAAAGATTCAGCCTAAAAATTGTAAAAAATCTAATTAAAAAATATTTTAGCATAATTTTTTAGAAATAAAACATTTTTTACAAAAAAATTTTATATTTCCAATATATCTCCTCCACTCGCAGTGTGTATATATAAAATCTAACATTTTTCTGTTGTGTTAAAGATTTTTTTTACCACATTGCATAACTTATCGTAAAACTTCACAGCATCCTCAGCTATGTTATCTTTCATCCCACTTTTGCTGGTCCATGCGTGATCAAAACCGTTTCTCAAAGCTATCATTTCCTTTACAAAACTTGTAAGATCTTTTTCTATACCTTTACTTTTTAATTCTTCATACCATGGCTTTAATTTGTCTAAAATTTTGTTGTCTTCTTCATTAAACTTCAAATTAGGATAAAACTGAAGCATATTTATAAATACCTCTGCGTATCTTCTTGCATCTCGCCCTTTACTGTTTGAATATTTAATATCTTCCCTGAAGATCAGCCCGATAGAACCTATACATTCCCTCATGACTGTGAATGCTTGCATAAATAATTTGTGATCGATGAGAAGCTTTATAAATGAGAGCTGCACCTCAAAATAATCAGCGTCATATTTCCCACTGAGAGGTTTAGAGAGTGGTGAAAATTTTCTATTCATAATATCAAATAGGATATTTTCTACTATAGAGCTATTTTTCTTTTTATTATCTATCTGTTGTAATGCTTCTGAGGCAATTTTGGCGATATTGTTTGCATCTACATTTTTTATTGTATCGGTTAATTTATCAAAGGATTCAATAAGTTTATTGTCCTTTAAATCTGCGATATTAAAATGATGCTCTGTCTTTCCCAATTCCATAAGTTTATTTGCATCGGCATTTTCAACAAGTCTTGAAACAGCATCTGCCCATTTATTTAATATAAAGAAATCTTTAAAATCTACGATCGGTTTATTTTCTTTGTAGATATCTGCGTAATACACAGCCTTTATCTCAACATCCTTGATCTGCTGTAGAAAGTTGATTGCTACAGAAAACATTATGGGGGTAGATCTGAAACCATGGGTCATATCGATATAGATATTATCCTCTGGCTCAATCAGCTTTAATATCTCTTCGAAACCTGGCCATTGGGATTCAGGGTTCAGGTCCTCTGATATTTCAATCGACTCTGCCATGTAATTCATTTCTTTATTTAATTCCTCAAAATATTTCTCTTTACTTGATTTTGTCACTAAAATAATTATTCTGTCAAAGAAATTATCGCCATAATAATCATACTCAGCTTTTTGGACAAATTTTGTTTTTGGGAGATTTTTGCCGTTAATGGAATATTCAAACTCCTCATATCCAGTTTTTGGCTTACCTACCCCTAAAAAACTTAAAAAAACATTTCTACCCATATTATACCTCCAGATCTGGTTATGGCTTTACATATCTTCTAAAATTTACATGTTTGAATATATGTTTTCGTTCCACTGTTCCATCACTATTTACCTTTTCTTCATAAATCCTCATGGTTGTAGCATAAATAGGGATAAATCCATTTTTAAAACAGTAATTGACGATGTAGACAGTTGCACCAAATTCACCCTGAATAAGCACAAAATCACCCTCCTTTCCATTCTGTCTGATCCAGCTGGTAATTTCAGTAATTGGTAGAATATCCAGCTCCCCACAGGGTTCTATATTTGAAAGTTTTTTCTGTAGATCTTCAGGGAGATGGATAATTTCTTCAACTTTAAGGTTATCTTTTGCATCTTTTACTTGATCCTGTGTAAGTTTGTGAGAAAATAGAAGTAGTAGATTATGCATAATTTATCCTATTATTTCTTTGATTTTTTTAATTTTTTCAGCTTGCTTTTTTGATATATTTTTCCCTTCCCATTTGCCAATCTCTATCCATCGTTCCTTTATTGCCTGTGCAATCTTTTTCTTTTCATCCTCATGGTAAGCCATATTATCAACTTTTTGTTCAATTATATCTTTATATATTTTTAGTATTTCCTCTTCTGATCCTTTTTTTATTTTAAAGCATAATTGATCAGTGGGGACATTTTTTTTAATTCTTCTCCCATCTTTAATCTTTTTTCCTCCTCAATCTTACGTTCTTTTTCTTTCTTCTGTTCATTTTGTATCTTTTTCATCTCTTCAGGTTCATCATATGTAAGTTTATCAAATATCCCATATCCTATTGATGTTTTTGCACCTACCCCCTCTACAGTCAGGGCTTTATCATAGGCTTTTTTAATCTTTTCCATATAGCCTGAGGCATCTTTAGAGATTAATGCTCTAAACACAAATTCTGTGCCAGGTTCAACGACGAGGAATTTTATTGGCACTGGTTTGTGATAGTCAGCCGGGGGAGTCTTCCCCTCTGGATCTGTGTAGTATGGTCCATAGTGGGGGTTTATAATATCGACCTTTAGATTTGGTGTTTTCGTTGGGTAGGAATCTAGAAAAATAACCATACCCCTTGATGAATTGTTTTTTTCAGAATAGCCAAATATGTTACATAAATCTTCGAAATTTTTATCATCTATAACTTCTTCTGTAAAATTCTCCTTGATTCTTCCTTGTTCATCAAAGATCTCATTTAGTGTTGCGGCAATTCTCACTAACCCCTTTATACTTGATGCTGAAATATATGGGATCCCCATAGTATGATCAAAGGAGATTCCTACTTCATTTGGATGTGTCTCTCCAATACCGGTAATAAGAGGAGAGATGAGCTTTGCATGTACTACAAATTCTACATAACCCAGAGATCTCATGGCTTCGATAAAATTAATCTGGTTGAGATGCTTTTGTTCGAGAAGTTTTTGAGAGTCTTTGATTATTGATTTTGATTTCTCAGCACAATATTCAACGTATAAATTTTGATTATTGTTTGATGTGGGTTTGTAAGTTTTATCATCCAAAGGGATAAATTTATTAAACCATAAACCAAAATTACCTTTATTCATCTTTGACACTTCATTTCTCAGGGAATTATAAAATGGGTATATAGCCATTAATTACCTCCTATATCTGTATTTGCAAAACGTTTTACCCATTCCAGAAATTTTAAAACCTCAGACTGAGAGGCAAGATATTTTGATTGGTCCATATCAAAAAGTTCTTTTAAAAAAGCTTTTTCATCTTTTGCATGTGTAAATTTTCTCTCATTAAGCCAATTCATAATTAATCTGAGAAGTATTATATGCTTATCGTTTTCCTTTATTTTTAGATCTTTATCGGTTCCCTTTGAGTACCAAAATGCAAGTGCTTGCCCAAAACCATTTTTTAAAATTATAGAGGGGGCACTATTTACCAGTGATTTGAAATCTTTTCTTAGATCTTTATTACCATTATCTTGTATCAAATTTATTATCTTATTAAGAGCATAATGTGCACGCTTTTGTCCCATTGTTTTCATTGTATACCTCCATTTATCCAACGTATTTTTACAATCCCTCTTCCAAGGGTTGTATCCCCTCCAATCTGCATAAAATCTTTTATTGATGATTCTACATGATATTTGATCGTTTCTGCTTTAAGTTCATTCTCAAAATAAGATTTGTCATAGGTAACAATGCCGTAAAGGACGGTATCTGATGGGAGATATTCTGCATACCTCAATGCCCCTTCTTGAGCTGTTCCTGTTTTAGAATCAATTTTTATATGTGTCTGAATTTCTGTGCAGTTTTCAGATACATATTTAAACATCTGATCAGAGATTACAAGAAGTTTGTCCAAATCAGGGAAAAGGGTTTTTAGCTCAGACGATTCGATGTTTTTCTCTTTTGTCACAACCGCATCTTCAAGTATGATATTTTCTTCTTCATTACTCCAGTCCAATGAAATGAACTTTTCATTTGATGGTTGGGGGATTTTAAAATTTTCTAATGTTTTATTTCTCACAAGTTCTAAATCTGTTTTTAGTCGTTTTAAAATCAATGGACATGTTACCCATACAAAGGGTGCAACATTGCTACGTACAGGCATTGCAAAAAGCTTTGCGTCACTGACAGATATAGCTCCAGCCATATACTCATCATTATTATTTTCATCTTTATAATTTCTTGCATCTTTATCATTTCCTAAATCTGTTCCAAAAATGTAGTTAATGGTTTGATTGCTATTCTCAACTCTCCTGTAATGAGCTCTCATTGCCCCTTTTACTCCATTTGCCTGAATATGGGGGTAGTTTGTGTGTCTCTCCCTTTGTATAGGATTATCAATTGCCCCAGTTGAGCTCTCTGCTCCTGCATGAATTGGTGAAACTGCATAAAAAGTGATGATACTTGCAAGTTGTCTCATAATTTTCCTCCTAAATTTCTATAAAATTGTTGTTAAGTTTTTTATTAAACACAGTTCCAGCAGGGAAATAACCATTCAAAGGTTTATGAAAACCTTTTACCATGTCCCAGCCCCCTATATATCTGATCTTCCCTGTAGCAAAAATTGAACTATTTGCTTCTTCACTACCCTTAATTATCGATAAGGACATGAATAAATTTGAAATTTTTCTACTTTTTAATGTAAAAGATATCTTTCTGTAGCTGCCAAATCTCTGTTCTGCTCCAAGTTTCAGTACCCCTTTTTCCTCAAGGGATATCTCTTTGTCAATTCCAAAAACAAGCTCAACATCTTCAAGGAGTCTAAAATGTCTAAAGGAGTATAGATGACCCTCTCTAGTTGTTTTTTTTCTTCTGTCAAGAGCAATTCCTGTATGGTTTTCTATATTTGCAAAATGAGTTAACGGAAAGATATTTTCAGTTTCATCTTTGTCGATATCATCAAGGAGAATCCATTTCCCCCCTATCGTTTCAATATTTTCCCCCTTTGCCCAGTTTGCCTCTTGAGGGGAAACAAAAAGGGGAGATTTTATTGGAAATGCCTTAATTATTTTATATTTTGTAACTTTTCCCACTGAGTTTGAACAGGTATACCAGCTATAGGGAGCTGGTATGTAGAATTTTTCTTCTTTTTTGAAGAATGGTCCAATTATTGAAAAAGGGGCATCACTTCCTGCTTCTCCAATTTCATCTATTATCTTCTGTTCAACATCACCTTTTAAATATTTTTTAAAATCGATACCATGCTGCTTCAGGTATTCTGTCCTTATTGCACCTGCAATAGTTTGTGGTGGTGGTGGAAAAAGTGTAGATGCGTGATGGTCAGCTCCCATTTCTGCAGATTCTGCACCTCTAAAATATAATGTGTCAACCGGCTTGAAGGAATAAAATATCATTTTTTCTCCTCCTCTTCTTTAATCTCTTCAATCTGTTTGGCTTCTGACTGATTTGTTGATGCCAGAAATGCTGCCACAATAAGTCTCTCAGGATCAAAAATCTTTTCTTTTTCACCTTTTTCATTTATTTTTTCATATACACAGATCTCTTTCATTATTTTTGCAATATTTGAAGTGTCAAGTTCACTACCCTTTTCAGAACGGCTGAGTTGTTTTTCAAGGAATTTCTGAAGGATTTCATCATTTTCAGTCTTCAGAATTGCCTCAATGCCATCTCTGAATTTTTCAAGACGGTAGATGAGTGATGTTGAAACAGAGAGGGAGTCGGTTGTTTTTATCGCATTGCTAAATTTCTTAAAAGCTTCCCATTTTTCATTATCATCCCATTTTGCATAAAAAATCCTGTCTCCGCCAGCTCTTTTCCTTAGCTTTATTGCACAGGCATTTCTATTACAAATTCTCTTAGCTACATTATCAAGGAGATTATGGGCATCAAGGATCATCTGGGAGAGGGGCTCTTTAAAGTGACAGATCAAAATTCCAGCAGAAATCGATATCCCCTCACTTTTACCAAGCCCAACTGACAATTTCCCAGCACGATTCTTTGCAATTTCTGAAACTACTTCTGATTTTCCATCAACCCCAATAGAACGGAATGAATGGGTATAGTAGTTTTTTATCTCCTTTGCAGCTTCAAGTACATTTTGTATTGGTAAAACAGCTGCAACATCATCTCCCCCAGCATAAATCAATTTTCCACCATATTTCTCAATTATTGGGACAACACCGTAAATGGCAAAATCACCAAGAGATTCAGAAATGGATGCATGGACGGAAGGGATCATATTTCTTACTTTTTCTTTAAGTAGTTTTTTCCAACCATCGATTATTTCCTTTGGGAATTTATTGTTCCCCTCGATTTTTTCTTTTATTTTTGGGTGCATGATAGAAGACCATGTAGCTCCAATTGTTTTTCCATTTATTAGATCACCCATTTTATCCCCATCCATGATGAGGATTGCGTAATATTTATCTTTGTTTTTAACCTCTTTGACCTCTTCGCCCGCATATAGTTTTTTTGCGATCTCTCTGATCTTCTTGTTTTTGTTTCTTTTTGAGAAATCGTAGAGAGCAATTTCGGGTGTACTGGGAAAAGTTTCACTTTTCTTAAAAACCGAATATAGAAGAGAGTCTTTGTTTGATTCATCTGCCATAACCAATGGCAAAAATCTCTTTACGGTACAGATTGCACAAAGTCTCTCATTTGGCTTGGTATCTGCCTCATATGCTTCATCTCTAATCTTACTCCAGACAGCTTTTATATGCTTTGAATATTCCGATCCTCTTTTATCCCTGCAGTCCTCTGTATGTAATACCTCAAATTCTCCACAAAGATGGCATTTTTCACCAGGTTCTTCCCTCATTGGAACCTTTCTTGATGCTTTTTGTGAAGCAAGAAGTGTTTGAACTAGTGAATGGGAAATACCATAAAGGGAAGGATCTCTCGCATCATTATGATATAAAATTTGACTCATCTTTTTAAAACACTCTTCTGTTTCAAGCTCTTTTTCTATTGCCGATTTTTCAAATAGCTCTTTAAGTTCACCTTTGTCTGCAATGTCGATAAGCTTCACTGAAGCAAATTTGAATTCCCAAAAGTTGGAAGTTTCTCTTTCCCAAAGATTTTTGTAATAGTCTGATTTTTCATCAATGAGAAACTTCTTTTCTGTAAAGGTTCTCACTTTTTCACAAATAGTTAACCATTCTTTTCTGATATGTTCCTCTATTGAAATTCTAATTTCTTCTGCTCTGTTTTTAGGTGTTAAAAATACAAATTTATTTGGGAATGTTGCCACCCCTTTTGGATGATTTTTCCAAAGATTTACTCCCATTAAACTAAATCTCTTTTTTAAATATTCTGTTATAAGGGGTTGATCCATCATAGATGGATATAGTATGTGATCTGGTCCAAGATGCTCCATAACCCATCTTATCCCTTCAAAAGATAGATAACTAAGCATAATGGAACTACTCCAGTAATCTCGCAATTTTCTCGATTTACTTATAAATTCCTGCACTGGTGTAATGGAAAAGACAGAGATGGCAATGTTCTCTCTTCTGATTTTTTGAAAATCTTTACCAATTTGTGTTGTTGCAAAATCCATGCAGCTATTAAATGCTGAAACAAGCTGACAGTGGTTCCATATTGAGTGATCCGGGAAACGGGAATCAGCAGGAAGTCTGTGCCAGAGTTGTCCAAGATGAGAATTTTCATTTTCAGCAAGTTTAAATCTTAAAACAAGATGTAGATAGAAAAATCTGGCAATTGCAAAATCATCAGGCTTTCCTGCAAAAGAATCTGAAATACCTCCTTCTCCCACCTTGGTTCCTATATAATTTTTTAGGTTTTCTTTGAGTTCTTCAATTATATTTTCAGGAGTCACACTTTTGGGAATATCAAAACGAAGAGGCTGTTCTGCCCCTGTAGGGTGTGTTATCAATGGAAATTCAGCAAAATTTACAGCTCCACTTTTTGATTCATCATTATGAAATCCCGGTAAAGTGGCTCTTTCAATACTACTGGCAATGATATCCGCATCTTGCCAGAAATTGATATTTTCCAACTGCTCTCCGAGGATTTCAAGGAGTTCGGAAGCCCTTCTTTCATGCTCAGAAATTTTGAACACTTTATCAAAGGGATCATGGAGATATGCCTGAAGTTTTCGATTCCAATACGTTGTATCAGGTTTTGTAAATTTCATTTAGCACCTCTTGTTGACAGAATTTTTTTAATCATATTATCGTTAACATCTTCATATTCTTTCATTTTAGATTTTATATAATAATTGTAGGGTAAGAATAGGATCTGCCCCTTAAATTTATTGTTTTCAGTTTTTTTTACATGGAGAAAGTATGTTTTGGGATGTCTACCTTCTTCTATATCCTTTGGTATTTTTTCCCCTTTTGCCACTATAGGCATTGCAATCAAGGATCTTCTCTCATATTGATGTTTTTTCTCTAAGGCTAATCGTGCTTCTCTATAAATCAGACCTATATCAGATAGGGCATCTTGCCAAGTATCTCTCTCTGAAAAATTATCAAAAAGTTTTGAAGCTCTGGAAAATGATGTAAAACTATTTAGATCTTTTTTTTCAAAATCAGATAATGAAAAAGTTTTTTTTATATCTTTGCAAAAAAGTGAACCAAAACCATTTCTCGATTTTGCACCAATACCACCAAAAAGAATCATAGCTTCAAAAGCCTTTAAGATCTGTTCTTCAAATTCAGAAGGGAATCTTAACGAAATATTGAATTTTTCTCCGGGATTTATAAATGCTTTCCTGTAAACATTATTATACTTATAGAGTCCATAAGCGAGGTAATCAAGAATTCTTAAGGTGATGGGACCGTTCATTTTTGAGCTGTTAACGGAATAGGTCTTTCCACCTTTTAGGTTATTACATTTTTCATTTACCAATTGGGGAAAAACAGAAATTAAAAGGCTTGATTTTTTCTCTGTATTCCCAAATATTTCAGATTCTTTTTTGCGCATCGCTTCAATGTTATCACTACCGTAAATCGCCCTCCACCAGAACCTTATTGCTGCTTTAAATGGAGCTGTTCTAATTTCTGCTTTTTTTGGATCTGCTCCCCCCAAAAAGAGAGGTGTAACAACTTCTAATTCATAGTCCCTTTTGTGGATACCCTTGAATCTTGAAATGTTAATCTCCATCATTTCCTCCTGACATTAGAAAAGTTATACTATTATTTATAAGAAATTGTTTATATGGGGGGGGTATTTTTATTATTGATCTCCCCCTTCCCCCTTCTAAATTTTAAAATATAGTTACCTTATATCTGTTAATACAATTTATTATCAAAAAATCTGACAAAATATTATTATTATTTTAGCAAACTTTTTTAAAATATCAAATTTTGATGGGAAAAAATTATTAATTACTGTCTGTAGAAGGTTAGTTTCTCTTCAGGAACAGGTTTGGAGAAGAGGTATCCTTGAACCATGTCACAACCAAGTTGTTGTAAAATTTTTAATTGTGCAGAACTTTCAACCCCTTCTGCAACGGTTTTAAAATGGAATCTTCTGCTCAGATCTATAATTGCTGCTACAAAATCTTTATTTTTTTCTGATTTCTCCATATCCCTTACGAAGGACATATCTATCTTTACTATATCTGCTGGAAGATCCTTCATTCGGGATAGGGAAGAATAGCCAGTCCCAAAATCGTCAATTGAAATATTTACTCCAGTCTTTAGTTTTATGCTCCTTATCTCATCATTATAGTTTTCGATGGCATTGTTTATCTCTCTTTCTGTAATCTCTATTGTGAGATATCTTCCTATATCTATAGGTATAGATAAGAAGGAAGGATTGATGATAGTCTTATTTATAAGCTTTGCAGAGATATTGATTGAAATATTTATACGATATTTCTCTATGAAGCTGATAGCCTTTTTTATTAACCATTGTTCAAACTCTTCAAGATAGATTGAATTTTCAAGGTAATCTATAAATCTATTCGGTGTAAGGATATTGTTTTGATAATCTTTTAACCTGATGAGGGCTTCTACACCAGCTAATTCCATATTATTACAGTAATAATATGGTTGGTAGTAGAGGATATACCTGTCCTCTTTTGTTGCATTCATAAGTAGCCTATCTGTGTAAAAATAGTCTATAGCGGTATTTTCAAGCTTAGGATTGTAAAATTCAATGCGACCTTCACCTAGTTTCTTTGCTTTTCCAAGGGCAAGTCTTGCTTTTTCTATAAGATTTGAGATATTTTCGTCATCTTCAGGGTATATTGATATTCCCATATTGATATTCACCTTTATTTTTATCCCTTCAATGTCAAATTCATCTTTAAAAAGATTCTTTATCTTTTCTACTATTCTAAACATATTATCCTTTCTCTTTATATCAACGCAGAAGATGCCAAAGTCATCTCCTCCAATTCTACCAACTATGTCTGAACTTCGAAGGATTTTCTTGAGGCTACTACCTACTGTTTTTAGAAGCCTGTCACCGATTTCTACTCCAAAAAGGTTGTTTATATACCCCATATTGAAAATATCAATAATTACAATACCAAAAATTTTATTATCAAACTCCCTTAACTCTATAATTTTTGAAGCATGTAATTTGAATCCTGCATAATTGTAGGTGTTGGAGACGATATCTGTATATTTTAATGATTCTACCTGACCTTTTAAAACTATCTCATTTGTGATATCCTTTGCATTACTAACAAACTTTGTAATTTTACCATTTTCTGTAACAGGAATTATAATTATTTCGAGGTAAACTATGCCACCATCCTTTTTTCTGTTAACTATTATGTTTTCAAAATATCTCCCTGATAGTAAGGTTTCCCATAAGTTTTTGTAATATTCCTCATCATGGTATCCGGATTTGAAGATATCTGTTTTTTTACCTATTAGCTCTTTTCTTGAAAAACCACTTATTTTACATACAGCTTCATTGACATATTCTATTTTCCCATTACTGTCAGTAATTACAAACCAGTCTTTTGATTTTTCTATGGCACTAAAAAATGTCCTTGCCTCCTTCTCTTTTTCTATCTTTGATATGGCAAAGGATATGTCATTCATAAGCTCTTCAAGTACAATAAGAACATCTTCTTGAAAGAAATCGATCTGATCTGAATATATATTTATCGTGGCATACACTTTATCATCTTTAAAAACTGGTATAGAGCATGAAGACATAAGGTTATTCGATATTTTTGCATTTTTGTATAAAAATTCGGAATTAAGTTTTGTGCTATCGGAATTTATCAATATTTTCCCTTCATAAAAGGCCCTAATTGATAGGTAACAGGAAGATAAAGTATCCTCTTCTTCAAGAAATTTTTTGATACATTCTTTATAGTTATTGCTGTTGCCATATTCATAGTTTAAAGTAAGGCGATTTGAGCTGACATCCATTAGCCCAATCCACGCAAATTTGAAACCAGATTTTTCCACTAATAGTTTACATACGTTGGAAAATACCTCATCTTCAGAAGAACCAGTGATAATTATATGGTTTATCTCCTTTAGTGTCATAAACATATTTTCGAGTATCTTTCTTCTTGTTATATCTATGAGCATTGCAGCCTTTGATTCTACACCGTTGAATATGACTTTTGTATTATAAAGTAAAACCTTGGAAATAGATCCATTTTTTCTATGCAGGTCTACTTCTTTATAAACTGTATCATCAAATAGTTTTATATCACCAGATTTATCTTGATAGGATATTAATTCGTATATAGCTTTTTCTAAAAGCTCACTTTCAGTGTAACCTGTAATATCTTTGATATATCCATTTATATATTTTATTTTTTCATCATGTATGATTACTCCAACGTTTGGTGCGCTGTTAAGAACATTTGATAGACTCTTAAAATTTCTGTAGTCAAAGACTTTGCCGCCAAGTTCCGAAAAACGGGATAGGAAATACAATTCATAGCCAACAGGAACAATCTTGTCTGTATGTAATGATGACAATATATTCTTACCCGCAGGGTTTTTGTGCATATTTAATAAAACTTCTATTATTTTTCCCCTATATCTCTCTTCAATCTCTGGGTTTAAGAGAAAAGCATGGAAAATCCCCATACTGAATTCGAGAAGTATATCGTACTGATTCTGAATATCCTCTGGTAGCCTTGAAAAGGAATCTTTCCTCGTTATGCCAAAATCAAGTTCCCCTGAGAGAACCTTCTGGAGAATATCGTTTAGATTTGCTTCATTGCAAAATTCAATTTCATTTGAATCTATCCCTATCTTTTCTAATTCAAGAATAGTGGATAGTATCACCTGTAGTGGAACAATCCCTACTTTATAGGCTTTCTTATTTCTCTGAAAACCTTTCTTTGCCACATAATATACTACGTCCCAATTGTTTTCAAATCTGCCTATGGGGATGTAACCTTTTTCTATAAGAGATAAAGTTATCTCTGGATTTTCAAATACAATGTCATATTCATTGTTGTCAAATAATTTTTTTTCCTCTAAAAATGAGGAAAAGGTGACAAGCTCCGATGTTTCTCCTAATTGTTCAGAAAAATATTTATTAAAATCATGCCAGATTTGAAGATCTTCATTCGTATGGTGGAAACATATGGCAAACTTCAATTTCGAGTCCCTTATTATAGTTTTTCATTTTTTATTATAAAGGAAAAGTTTCTTTTGTAAATAAAATTTCTTTAAAAACGAGATTTTGATGATGGATATTTTCTATTAAAAGCTGGATAATCAATGGTACAAGTTTTAATCAAATAATTTATTGATTGATTATATTTTAATCAAATTAGTGTCTAACTTAAGGATATAAGACAGAAAGATCATGGCATCTTTGTTGCTCATCTTTTCTTAACATATAGGAGGTTTAAATGAAAAAGATATTTTTATTTGTGATGTTTACTTTTTTATCTGCTTATACTTTTGCAGCTGAAGCTTCCAAAATTAATGCCGGCGATACTGCATGGGTTATTGTAGCTACAGCTCTTGTAATGTTGATGACTCCAGCAGGTCTTGCTCTTTTTTATGGTGGTATGACGAGGACAAAAAATATCCTTAACACTATTGGGATGAGTTTTATGTCCTATGCAGTTGCCTCAATTTTATGGATAGTTTTTTTGTTTAGTTTATCCTTTGGTGAAGATATTGGTGGCGTTATTGGGAATCTAAAATATTTTCTATTTAACAATATTGGTGTCTCAGATTTACAAGGAACAATACCAAAATCCCTTTTCGCAGTATTTCAAATGACCTTTGCTGGAATTACTGTAGCTCTTATAAGTGGTTCAGTTGTGGAAAGAATAACCTTTAAGTTCTGGATGATTTTTTCTGTTTTATGGCTAACATTTGTGTATGCTCCTGTAGCTCACTGGGTTTGGGGTGGAGGATTCATAGGTTCGATGGGGGCACTTGATTTTGCTGGTGGCACAGTTGTTCATATAAATGCAGGTGTGACAGGATTAGTTTTGGCTCTTCTGGCAGGAAAAAGAAGAGATTATGGTAAAACAGCTATCATACCGTCATCTATTGTTCTGACTGTTCTGGGAGCCGTATTGCTTTGGTTTGGTTGGTTTGGATTTAATGCTGGTAGTCAGCTTGCGGCAGATGGAATTGCGGCAAATGCATTTTTGGTAACAAATACTTCAGCATCTGTTGGTGCTGTTACATGGATAGTTATTGAATGGATAGTTTTGAAAAAGCCAACTATTCTGGGTTCTGCCTCTGGTGCGGTTGCAGGGCTTGTGGCAATTACCCCAGCAGCTGGATTTGTTTCTGCTTCTTCATCTATGATTTTTGGATTTTTGGCAGGAATACTCGGCTTTGTAGGTGTTTTTATTATAAAAAGTAGATTCAAATATGATGACTCCCTTGATGCATTTGGGGTTCATGGATTATGTGGTATTTTAGGAGCAATGCTTACCGGTTTATTCGCAGATCCATCTGTTAATGAAATTGGTAAGGGGTTGCTGTATGGAAATTCAAAACAGTTGTATATTCAGTTTGTTTCTGTAGTTGTTACAATTGTATATTCTGGAATTGTTTCGATAATTCTATTTTATATAACAAAGATATTTGCTGCTGTGAGGGTTGATGATGAGTCTGAGCAAAAGGGTCTCGACGAAGTAGAGCATGGAGAAAGAGGGTTTAATATATAAATAAATTGGGACCTTTTTAGGGTCCCATTTATATAGATTTTTATGCAATTCTTAGATTCTGCTTACTATTTCTAACAGGATATTAGTTAATTATTAATGAACTAACATCCTATAATTAGCTATCAAAATTCGATATATTTTTCTATATTGTCTCTCATTACCCATATCCCACATGGACATATACCAGCACATATGCCACAACCTATACATTTATTAGGATTACTAACATATTCAAATTTTCCATCTTCTTTTTGGATCCTTGTAATTGCTTGTTCTGGACAGCTGTTCTCACACATATAGCAATCCCTGCAAAAACCGCAGCTCATACACCGTTTTGTCTCACTTTCAGCATCCATCTCCATTACTGCAGTGGCATTCATTGGATGATAATATTCATTTTTTACTTTATCCTGAGGTATTTTTGGGGCTTTAGCAAAATCGCTAAGGGGAAGACCTTTAAACATTCTGTCAATATTTAAAGCAACTTTTCTCCCATCACCAAGTGCATGTGTAAAAAGACCAAGTTTTATAGCATCCCCTGGTACAAAAAGTTTTGGATTTATCTCAGACTGGAAGAAGCTATTTATTTTTACTTTCCCTTTTTCATCAAGGTATTTGTTGTCCAGCATTGAGAAGTCAGGTCTGTCTCCAATAGAGATTATAACTGTATCAGCTGGAATTAATGTCCCATCTTTTAATATTACACCTTCGTCTGTGATTTTCTGAGTGAAACATGGCCACATTATTTCTGCACCAAGGGATTTTGCATGCTCTATCTCTTTTTCAAATGCTGCTGGTTTTTGAATATCTATTGCGATAACCTTTTCCGCTCCCATCTTATATGCTCCAAGAACAACATCCATTCCAGCATTTCCAGCTCCTATTACTACTACATTCTTCCCAACCTTTGGTTTTTCCCCTCTGTTTATAGATTTGAGGAAATCAAGCCCTTTTAGCATCTTTTCGCTACCTTCAACGGGTAGAACGAATGGATTGTGTGCTCCAACAGCCAATACTACTGCATCAAAATCTTCCATCAATTTATTTAATTTTTTCTTATCTACTGATGAATTAGTGTGGGCTATTACCTCTGTGTCAAGGATTCGTTGTATTTCAAGATTTAAAATATCTCTGTTGAGACGCTCTTCCGGAATGACCTGTGTCAGTTTTCCTCCAAGCACAGAATCCTTTTCAAAGACTTCCACATGGTAGCCAAGCATTCTCAGATGATATGCACAGGAAAGACCTGATGAACCACCACCAATAATTGCAACCTTTTCAACACGGTTTGTTTCACATTTTTTCCCCTTTATTTCTGAGCTAAGAAGCCCTAATTCTTTGATCTTAACAGGTATATCTATATATCTCCTGCTACATTCATCCATGCATAGATTTGGGCATACCTGTCCACATACAGATGCAGGGAAGGGGCTATATTCGAGGACTAACTCTAATGCTTCTTTTGTTTTTTCTTGTCTCAGAAGTGATATTCTCTTTTGAGTTGGTATATATATTGGGCAGTTATATTCACATGGGGCAGAGTAGTTTGCATTCATCCACTCAGGATATTTTAGTCTTAGATCACCAGTTTCCACAAATTTTGCCACTTTAAAATCTTCTTTTATAAGATCTCCAAAAATTCCACCCCCTACCCATTTTGTTTTTCTGAATTCATTTATGGAGAGTAGATTTTTCATCTCCCTCTCTTCGTAGGTTTTGGCAACTATCTTTTTCCAGCCTTCTCTTTTTGACAATTTACCGAGAGCTCCAGGTCTTTTAATTTTTCTTAAAAAGATAGGTAGGTTGTTATTTAGAAAATCCCAATCACCATCATTTAGATCCATCACCCATACATCTTCAGAGAGATTTTTGATATTTCCCCTCACATATATTGTTCCGCCAACCATGCCGACACAGCTTCTATAGCCCAAAACAGATTCCATGTCTTCACAGTTGTATCCACATACTATAGCTGTTCCACCACCCATGAACTCAAAACTAAATGATCCTGTATTTTTCAAAACCCAAAATTCTGGTGATGGAAATTTTGGATCGTATTTCATCAATGAACCAGATCTTGTTCCAGCTCTACCACCGATATAAATTTTTCCTGAAGCTGCACAATGGGCAGTAGTGTCACCAGCATCCCCCATAACAATAATTTCTGCACCTGCATTAAGCCAGCCAACATCTGCTGGTGAAGGACCGTCAACAATAATTGTAGTTCCCTTCATTCCCATGGAGCCTAATCTTTGTCCAGGGTTTACAACCTTAAAGGTAAGTTCCTTGCCATCAGCTGACCACAGAGGACCACCTATATTATGTTGTCCACAACCTTCTATAATAAAACTGGTGGCTCCATTATCTAATTGTTCATATATCTCTTGTAGCAATTCCCTTGTTGATTTTCTCTTTTTTCCAT
>JAIWOA010000094.1 GCA_020217115.1 Calditerrivibrio sp.
CCACCTTCTATGTTAAAAATGGCTGTGTCACTCCAGCCATGCTCATCATCTCCTACAAGAAGCCTCTCGGGATCTGTTGAAAGAGTTGTTTTCCCGGTTCCAGACAAACCAAAAAATAGAGCTACATCAGCTTTTTTACCCACATTGGCAGAACAATGCATAGATAAAATATTTTTCTTGGGAAGAAGGTAATTCATTACAGTGAAGATAGATTTTTTTATCTCCCCTGCATAGCTTGTCCCACCTATCAAAACCATCCTTTTTTCAAAATTTATTATTATAAATGTTTCGGAGTTTGTTCCATCCTGTTCAGGAATTGCGTGGAATCTTGGAACATTGATTATTGTAAAATCAGGCTGGAAATTTCTTAGTTTTTCCCTGTCAAGTTCTCTTATAAACATATTTCTTGCAAATAATGAGTGCCATGCAGTTTCTGTTATTACCCTGACTTTTATCTGGTGTTCTAATTCTGCACCAGCATACAGATCTTGAACAAATACCTCTTTTGTCTGAAGGTAGGCCTGAATCCTTGAGTAGATTTTTTCGAAGTTTTCTTTGCTTATCGGTTTGTTGTCCTTTGACCAATTGACATCTTTGCCAGTAGACGGATCATCAACAATAAACTTGTCGTTTGGGGATCTCCCTGTGTGGTGACCAGTTCTAACTACTATTGGTCCTAAATGTGCAAGTAATCCTTCTTGCCTTTTGATTATCTCTTCATACAGTTCAGGTGTAGATAGATTCCGGTGAACCCTTTTGATATTTTTAAAACCTTGAAGTTCAAGTATTTCATGATCATTTTTTTCCATAAATTTACCCCCTTTTTTATTATTTTAGAAATATAACAAATTTTTCCTTGAAAATAAATATTAAAATATATTATAATCGCAAAGATATTATGAACAATTATTTTATAATAAACGTTTCCGAAGAGGAAGTAAGAAGAGAAAAACAGAAGGCTAGGGAGCTAAAGAACAAACAGTGGTGGAAGACCCAGGTATCCAGAGGGGTGTGCTACTATTGTGGTGGTAAGTTTCCTCCAGAAGAGCTAACAATGGATCATATTGTGCCTATAGTTAGAGGTGGTAAGTCAAGCAAAGGTAATATAGTACCAGCGTGTAAAGAGTGTAATAATAAAAAGAAATATCTGCTTCCCATTGAATGGGATGAATATTTGCAAAAAATAAATAATAATGGTGATAAAAATGATAACAGGTAGAGAGATAAGGGAAAAATTTTTAAAATATTTTGAAAAGAATGGCCACAAAGTAGTTGATTCATCATCTCTTGTTCCACATAATGATCCTACACTCCTCTTCACTAATGCAGGGATGAACCAGTTTAAGGATCTTTTTTTGGGGCTTGAGAAGAGAGATTATGTTAGAGCTGCAACATGCCAGAAGGTTGTAAGGGCAGGGGGGAAACATAATGATCTTGAAAACGTTGGAAGAACCTCAAGACACCACACATTTTTTGAAATGCTGGGTAACTTTTCATTTGGTGACTATTTTAAAGAGGATGCAATCAAATTTGCATGGGAGTTTTTGACTGTGGAGCTTGGTTTACCTGAAGATAAACTGTTTGTCTCAATATATTTTGATGATGAAGAGGCATTTGATATATGGAACAAAGTGATAGGGTTGCCTGCTGAAAAGATTTTAAGAAGAGGGGAAAAGGATAATTTCTGGTCTATGGGTGATACCGGCCCATGTGGCCCATGTTCTGAAATTCATATAGATCAAGGACCTGAGGCAGGGTGTAAAAGAGCAGATTGTAATCCTGATTGTGAATGTGATAGACATCTGGAGCTATGGAACCTCGTTTTTATGCAATTTGATAGATCTGCTGATGGGAAACTTACTCCGCTGCCAAAGCCAAGTATTGATACCGGTATGGGGCTTGAAAGAGTTACATCTGTGTGTGAAGGGAAATTAAGTAATTATGATACAACACTTATAAAACCGATAATAGATTTTACAGCAAAATTGGCAGGTAAAGCTTACGGAGAAGATGAAAAAACTGACGTGAGTTTGAGAGTTATAGCTGATCATTCACGTTCTACAACCTTTTTAATATCTGATGGTGTTATACCTTCTAATGAGGGCAGAGGGTACGTTTTAAGAAGAATTATGAGAAGAGCTATGCGCCATGGCAAAATGCTTGGGTTTTCAGAGACATTTTTTTATAAGGTATGTGAATTTGTCATAGATTTTATGAGTGATCATTACATTGAGCTTTTAGATAAAAAAGATTATGTATCAAAGATGGTAGCTTTTGAGGAAAAAAGGTTTTCAAGAACTCTTGAGGTTGGGTTAAAAATAATCGAAGAGATTCTTGAGAAAAATAGTTCAACAAAGGTTATTTCTGGTAGTGATATATTCAAATTATATGATACTTATGGTTTTCCTGTAGATCTTCTTTCAGATATTGCTGAAGATAACGGCTATTCAATGGATATTGATGGATTTGAAAAGGAGATGCATGTTCAACAGGAGAGAGCTAAAAAGCATTGGGCTGGCAGTGGTGAAGAAAAGGTGGGAGATATTTATAAAAGGTTGTCAAATTTAGAAACAGTTTTTAAAGGTTATGACGATTTGAGTGTAAATGCAAAGGTTTTATCTATAATCAAAGGTGATGAAGAGGTTGGAATTGCTAATGTGGGGGATGATGTTGATATTTTGTTAAATGAGACCTCTTTTTATCCAGAGGGTGGTGGACAGGTTGGAGATACAGGAATTATTACAGCTGAAAATCTTGTATTGGATGTTTATGATACAAAGAAGGTGGGGAATCTGATTGTTCACAAATGTAAAGTCAGGAAAGGTTCTGTTAAAGTGGGGGATAAGGTTAATACTTCTGTAGATGCTGAAAAAAGGGTTTCAACTGAAAGAAATCACACTTCAACCCACCTTTTACATAGAGCTTTGCAAATTGTTTTAGGTGATCATGTTAGACAGGCTGGTTCTCTGGTAAACTCCGAGAAATTGAGGTTTGATTTTAGCCATTTTGAGGCTATTTCGAAAGATGATATCCTCAATATAGAAAGGATAGTAAATTTTAATATTTTGAAAAATTTATCAGTGAGTAAAATTTATATGGCGATTGAGGATGCAGTGAAGTCAGGGGCTATGGCTCTTTTTGGAGAAAAATATGATAAAACTGTAAGGGTTGTTGAGGTGGATCGATTTTCTAAAGAACTTTGCGGTGGGTGCCATGTTCGAAATACGGGTGAGATAGGGTTATTTAAGATAATAAATGAAACGAGTGTAGCTGCTGGGGTTCGTAGAATAGAAGCAGTAACTGGCTTAAATGCTTTTGAACATATAATTAAAAATGAACAGATACTAAATGAAGCAGCTATTGTAACAAAGGTATCATACTCAGATATCCCAGCTAAGATTGCAGAACTTGTTGAAGAAAACAGATCTCTCAAAAGGGAACTTGAAAAGAACAGGATTAAAGAGATAAATAATGTTATTGCAAAAATTGAGGATAATATAACATCTGTAAATGGTGTAAACCTTGTTGTTTTAAAGTATGAAAATACTGATTTAAATATTCTTAGAGAACTTGTGGACAATATCAAAGATAAAATAAAGACAGGTATAGTTGTCATTGCATCCGTCAACACTGACAAAATAACATTTTTTGTTGGAGTAACAAAAGATCTCACCACAAGATATTCGGCTGATAAAATAATCAAAGAGATATCAAAAATTACCGGTGGTGGTGGAGGTGGTAGGGCAGATTTTGCTCAGTCTGGATGTAAAGATGCCTCAAAGGTAGATGAAGCCCTTAAGTTTGTTGAGAAATTACTTTAAGATTTATGTTCTGATTGGGGGGTTGTAAAAACCTCCCAGACTCTGTATTAATATCAAATTTATTCATATTTTCCCTTGAAATTGTCTTTTTATGGTATAAAATTAACTCATAAGTTGTGATAAGGGGGTTATTATGAATGAATTTTCTAAAAAATTAATGCTTTTAGGTCTTGGTCTTGCTTCTTTTACAGAGGAAAAATCCAAGCAGATTTTCAGTGAACTTATTGAAAGAGGGGAGAAATATAGTGATTCCGAATCAAAAATAGCTGATTTTATAAAAAGTGCTGACAGGTCTACTCAAGAATTTGAAAAGAAGCTTGAGGAACTTCTCAAGGATATTATTTCCAGACTAAATTTAGCTACAAAGGATGATATAGATGAATTGAGAAAAGATATTGAAGTCTTGAAAAATCGTGGATAGTTTTATAGAGTCATTAAAAAAATATCTGCATAGCATTCCAAAAAGATGCAGAAGAGTTGATTATAAGAAGTACAATAAAAGAGCTGCTGTGCTTATCCCTATAGTTTTGTTTAATGGAGATCTTTCTATCCTCTTTACTAAGAGGACAGCACACCTCAAAAATCATAGTGGTGAGATATCTTTCCCCGGTGGAAGGCACGATGAAATAGATGAAAATTTGCGAGAAACTGTTTTAAGGGAGGCAGAAGAGGAGCTTGGCCTATATAGATCCGATATAGATATCTTAGGTGATATGCCTCAGGAATTTAGTGTGACATATTTTAGAGTTCATCCCTTCGTTGGTGTTATAAAAAATTTTAGCCCATATATGTTGCATGTAGATAAGAATGAGGTGGAGGATCTTTTGTTAATTCCCATAACTTTTTTCCTTAAAAAAGAAAATAGATGGTCTGAGATCTGGTTAAGAAATGAGGAAAAACATATAAATTACTTTTATAACTACGAAGGTAAAATTATATGGGGTCTCACTGGAAGAATTACACATACCTTTTTAAATGTGGTAAAAAAATGTATTTAATTATTGGTTTAGTAAGTTTTGTTTTTAATGTTAAGGTCAGATTAAACTTAAAATATCTTTTGGTTGTACATAATTTTCTTAGGTTATTTAAAATTATTGTTGAAACTACATTACAAATAAAATATAGAAGTGAGGTATTGATATGAGAATTGAGTACGGTAGTAAAATAATTAAAACTTTAAGAGTTAAAATAATTGATAAACCAGGATTTCTTGGTAAGCTTGCCCTTGCAGTTGGTGAGCTTGGTGGTATGTTTGGTGAAATTAAAACAGTGCATATAGGTAAAGATTATAAGGTTAGGGATCTTGATGTTTATTTTTCAAGTAAAGAGGAATTTGAAAATATCTGTGAAGCTATCATTAAAATTGATGGTATAGAGCTTATCGAAGTAAGGGATATTGTGCAAGAGGTCCATGAGAATGGTAAAATTGAGGTTGTGCCGAGTGTTCAGATAGATTCTGTAGATGATTTAAGACTGGTTTATACACCTGGTGTTGCTTCGGTTTGCAAAATTATTCAAGAAACACCTGCTTTGGCAAAAAAATTTACTACAATAGGTAATAATGTAGCTATAGTTACTAATGGGACTGCCATACTTGGATTGGGAGATATTGGACCTGTGGCAGGTATGCCTGTGATGGAGGGTAAGTCTCTTTTATTTAAGCTTCTTTCTGGTATAAATGGGTATCCTATACTTATAGACTCAAAGGATCCAAAGGTTATAATAGAAACTGTAAGGGCAATAGCTCCAACCTTTGGCGCAATAAAGTTAGAAGATATAAAAGCTCCAGAGTGTTTTGAAATAGAAGAAGTTTTGGATTCAGAATTATCCATTCCAGTACTACACGATGACCAACATGGAACAGCTGTTGTGGTTCTTGCAGCACTTATGAATATTGCAAAGTATACTTTTATAAATTTGAGGGAATCTTCGGTAGGTATTATCGGTTTGGGGGCTGCTGGAAGTGGTATACAAAAGCTTCTCAATGCTTACGGAATAAAAAAGATATACGGCACAGATCTAAACCCGGAGATGAAAAAACTTTTTGCTGATAGGGGTGGAATTGTTACAGATCTAAATGGTATAATGGAGAATGCAAAGATTGTAATTGCTACAACTGGATGTCCCAAACTGATTCTGCCTGAAATGGTAAGAAAGGGTCAAGTTATTCTCGCTTTATCAAACCCTGATCCAGAAATAGAACCTGAAGATGCCATAAAGGCTGGAGCACTTTACGCTGCAGATGGCAAAGCTATAAATAATGCCCTTGCTTTTCCTGGTTTGTTCAAGGGGGCTTTGAAGGCAAATGCAAAAACTATAAATGCAAGAATGAAAATAGCTGCAGCTGCTGCAATAGCAAGTCATGCATTGCATGGTGATCTTGTTCCCAATATACTGAATCTGAATGTTCATGAAGAAGTTGCAAAAGCTGTTGAAGATGAAGCTTACAAGTCAGGGGTGGCTAAAGCAGAATAGATTTATTTAAAAATACTAATATAAAAGGGGTAATCTATGCTTAATATTTCGTTTCTCACACACAATGAAGTAGGGGAGTACCTGAAAGAAAATAAGAAACATAGCAATTTCAGGGATATCTTAATGGTGTATGAAAATACTGAACCTTTATTTTATAAATTTTCTTTACTGTTATTGAAAAAAATGCCAGATAACCTCATCTCACACCTTTCGAAGGAAGATTTTATAAATTTTTTCAGAGAGTTGTATGTAAGTTTGAATGATAGAAGAAAAAAGAGATTCTTTATAAAAAGTTTTGGTGGGATGTCCGATAAATTTACACTTGGGAATATGTCAGTAATAACTATTACAACTGACGATAGACCGTTTTTAGTGGATAGTTTGAGGGAATATTTTTATGAAATTGATATGAATAAACAGTTTATTGTTCACCCTATATTAAATGTAAAGAGGAATTTGAAGGGTGATATTGTAGATATATCTGAACCTTATATAGGATCCAATAATGAATCGTTTGTTATGATATTCTTGCCTAATACTACAGAAGATGAAGTGGAATTGATAAAGCAAGAGATAGAGGATATTTATGAAAATGTTATCCTTGTTGTAGATGACTATCCTAAGATGTCATCTTTTGTGAAGCAGGTGAGTGAGCGTTTTCGTAATGTAAATATTGATACATATAATTTCCTTAGCTGGCTCGCTGATGATAATTTTATAATACAGGGGGTGAGGGTCATTGGGAATGTGCAGGATAGTAAAACTTTTAATCTTGAACAGATGGGAGTCTACAAGTTTAATAGAACTACAAATATCATACCTTCTATAATAGATGCAGTGTTGAACAATAAGGTTCAGTATATAGATAATTTTCCTCTTATAATAGATAAAGCTATTTTTAAATCAAAAGTAAAGAAGAGAGCCAATTATGATAGGGTGATACTTGTGGATAAATCAGAAAATGGCCTAAGTATCATCACCATAATAGGTGTATTTACGAAGGATGCCCTCAGATCAAGTCCCTTTGAGATATCTCTGGTCAGGAATAAGGTAAAAAAGGTTATTGACTATTTTGGTTTTGTTAACGGATCCCATGATTACAAGTGGATGGTTGATATACTTGATACATTTCCAAAGACAGAGATATTTAATTTTGATGAAAATACGTTAAAAGATATATTGGAAACAATTTTCAGTATACAGGGTAAAAATCAGATAAGGATGTTTTACAAGACATTCCTACCCCAGAAAAATCTTTATCTTTTCTTAGCTCTCCCTTCAGAGAAATATTCTTCTGAACTTGTAAAAGAGCTTAAAATGGAATGTGAAAGATTTTTTAATGCAAAAACAGTTGATATTTCCCTGAGAGATGACGATCATGGGTATGAGTTTATACATTTTCATTTTTATACAAAGGAGCCGATCTACAATGTAGATGAAGCTAAGCTGAAATCTCTGGTGGCGGATCTGATAAAGGATTGGGATGAAAGACTTTACGAGCTGATTAATAGTGAAATTACAGGTCATGATTCTGATAAGCTGTATGATGATTTTGTGGATAAATTTTCAGAAAATTATAAGGTTAAATGCTCAGTTAAAGAGGCATTGAATGATATTAAGGTAATCATTGATTGGCATACAGATTGTTTGGTTTCATCATTATACATGGAGGGGAGCAAGCTGGTAATAAAAATATACAGAAAAGAAAAGATGTTACTTACGGATATAATGCCAATTATAGACAATATGGGGTTAAAAGTTAACGAAGAGGATATTTTTTACCTTTCCTATGGGGATGGATTTTTCATACATAATATTTATGTTGATTGTATTGAAAATGTTGAAACTTTCTACAATGAATATAATAAATTGATCCCTGAACTTGTTAAAAATGTTATAGCTGAGTATGTTGAGAATGACATATTAAATAGACTTATTATTTCTTCGAAATTAAATTATAGGGAAGTTGATCTACTTAGAGGTATAAGAAATTATCTTGAACAGATTAATGGACAGCTGAAAAAAAATAGCATAGATGATACATTACTAAACAACTCTGAAATAAGCTTTTTATTAATACAATTCTTTAATGATAAATTCCAGCCTGGTTTAAAAAACAGGGTTTATGATAAAATAAGGGGTGAAATTTTAGATAAAATAGAAAAAGTTACCTCCGTTGTAGAGGATAGGATTTTAAGATGTTTTGTCGATGTTTTGACAAGTATGTGTAGAACAAATTTCTTCCTGAATAAAAATTATATATCTTTTAAAATATCATCGAAGAGCTTATCTATTTTACCAGAACCTAAACCTCTTTATGAAATATATGTTCATAGTGCAAAGATGGAAGGTATACATTTGAGGGGGGGCAAGGTAGCAAGAGGTGGTATAAGGTTTAGTGACAGGTATGACGATTTTAGGACTGAGATTTTAGGACTTATGAAGACTCAAATGGTTAAAAATACTGTTATTGTTCCTGTTGGTTCTAAAGGTGGATTTATAGTTAAAAAAAGATATGAAGATAGGGAGAAAGATAAGAATCATGTAATAGAACAGTATAAAACCTTGATGCGAGGATTGCTGGATATTACAGACAATTACATTGGCAAAAAGGTTGTACATCCAGAAGATGTTGTTATTTATGACGGTAAGGATCCATATCTGGTAGTTGCAGCAGATAAAGGTACAGCCACTTTTAGCGATATTGCAAATTCTGTTTCCCTTGAATATAGATTTTGGCTTGGAGATGCTTTTGCTTCTGGTGGAAGTGTGGGGTATGACCATAAGAAGGTTGGTATTACAGCCAAAGGTGCCTGGGAGTCTGTTAAAAGACATTTTAGGGAACTTGGCAAAGATATCCAAAAGGAGGAGTTTACTGTTATTGGCATTGGTGATATGTCTGGGGATGTATTTGGCAACGGTATGCTTCTCTCTAAAAAGATACGTTTGATAGCCGCATTTAACCATATGCATATATTTATTGATCCAGATCCTGATGCAGAAAAGAGTTTTAAGGAAAGGGAAAGGCTATTTAAATTGCCACGTTCTACATGGATGGATTATGACAAAACTTTAATTTCACATGGTGGTGGTATATTTGAAAGATCTGCTAAGAAGATTGAACTATCAAAGGAGATTAAAGATCTTCTAAAAATCGAAAAAGATACTGTTACTGGAGAGGAGTTAATAAAATATATATTAAAATCAGAAGCTGAGTTGCTCTGGAATGGTGGAATAGGTACCTATGTAAAGGATTCAACTGAGTCAAATTCAGATGTGGGAGATAAGGTAAACGACAACGTTCGTATAGATGCTGAAGAATTAAAAGTAAAAGTCGTTGGTGAAGGTGGAAACTTAGGATTTACCCAGAGAGCTCGAATAAAATTTTCTCTACTTGGTGGCAAAATCAACACTGATGCCCTTGACAATTCTGCTGGTGTTGACATGTCAGATCATGAAGTTAATTTAAAGATATTGTTTGAACATCTTATAAAGTCTAAGGTTTTGAAAGACATTAGAGAAAGAAATAAGCTTATAGCAAAACTGACAAATGAAGTTACCGATTTAGTCTTAAGGGACAATTTTGAGCAGTCCAGAATAGTAAGTATTGAGGAACAGAATGCATCAAATAATCAGCTCGTATATGCTGAACTTGCAAATTATCTTAAGGATACAGGGTTGTTAAAGTTTGATATTGAAAGAATTGAATTTATAACAGAGAATAGGAAGCCCACAAGGCCAGAAATTGCAGTTTTGCTGGCTTATACAAAGCTGTATCTTTTTGATCAGATAGTGGAAGAACTTGATATATCAAATAAAATAGCCTCATCTTTCTATGAATCGTACTACCCCAAAACTATAATAAAAGATTATAGGGAACATATATATGAACACAAATTAGTCAGAGAGATATGTGCCACTGTGATGCTAAATAAGTTTATAAACCAGAATGGTATTGTAAACTTCTTGAAGTTGCACAAAGCATATGGGAAACCATTCAGTAAAATCATTCAGAGATATTTTATTGCAGATGAACTCTTTAACATTAAAGATATAAGATCTAAAATAGATGATCTGGATGCAAAATCTTCACCTGGTGCTATTTATGCTGCAATTGTTGAGATTGAAAAAACTTTAAATGTTGCAACGGAATGGCTTCTTCATGATAGCAATCTTGAAATGTTGGATAGTAATCTGGATAAATTTAAACAGTTGTTGGGTATATTACCAAACCATATAACTGGAAATGTAAAAAAGGCTGTAAAGAAATTTGAATCTAAACTTTTAGAGTTAGGGCTACCTTCGGGACTGGTTAGTGAAATTAGTAAAATAAGGTACTACAAGCCAGTATTTGATCTCTTTGAAATAGTTTTAAAGTATGGTATAGAGCCTGAAAAATTGGTCAAAAACTATTATAATTCTTCAGATATTATGCATTTTAAGCTTATAAGTAATGGGATAAAATCTATTGAACCAAATAATAGGTGGGACTATACAAACAAAGAGCATCTTTTTAAAAAAGTAAAAGATATTCAAAAGAAGATAGCCTATAAGACCTCTATGAAGGATAATTGGCTTAAAACCGTTATGAATAATGAGGATGCATTTTTTGTGAACTATTTTAGTTTCTTAAAATCAATTGAAGCAGGGGAAAAACATACGTTAATACCTTTTAATGTTGTGTTGGAATCCCTTGATAAAATAGTGGAGTTGTGGTAGGTTGTATGAGATTAATAAGAATAGTTTTTCTGATCTGTTTAATGGGGGTAAATTTGTTTGCTGCAGAGGAATTTAGACTGGATAATGGAATAAAGGTTGTCTACAATAGGATACCGAATATTAAGATAACCTCAGTGCAAGTATGGATGGATACGGGGTCTCGCAATGAAACAAAGGAGATCAATGGTATTTCCCATTTCTTAGAGCATATGGTTTTTAAAGGTACAGAGAAGTTTGGACCAGATGAAATAGATCTTTTGGTGGAAGCAAATGGTGGCCAGATGAATGCTGCTACCAGCAAAGATTATACATTTTACTATATCACAATTCCTACAGAAAATGTTGAGATTGCCTTTGATGCTATAAGTCAAATGGTTTTTGATGCAAAATTTATTGAAGAGGAGATTGAAAAAGAGAAGCCTGTTGTTCTTGAGGAGATAAAAAGAAAGTATGATGATCCCACCTACGATATGTGGACATATTTATCTGATACATTCTATCAAGGCACCTCCTACTCAATGGAGATAATTGGTACTGATAAAAATGTAAAATCCTTTACAAGAAAGCAGCTTATTGACTACTACAACAAATATTACCATCCCCACAATATGACACTTGTTGTTGTGGGTGATATCGAAAGGAAGGATGTTGAATCCTTTGCTATAAAATATTTTGGAAAGAAACGTTTAGTGGAACATGGTGATCAGATAGTCTTTAGTCAACCTGATTTAAAGGATAACGTTGACAAAATTTTTAAAAAAGATGTAAATCAGGTTTATAGCGTTATTGCTTATAAGGCCCCGAAGATAAATGAGAAAGATATTTATACTCTGGATGTTCTGGATGAGATACTGTCTGGTGGAGAATTTTCACTTCTAAATAACGAACTTAAAAATGAGAAAGGTCTGGTAAATTCCATTTCTGGAGGTTATTCTGGTCTTAAATATGGTGGAGTCTTCATTGTATTTTACACTTCTGAATATGGTAAAGAGTATGAGGTTGATAAAGAGGTGTATAGGATATTATCAAATATAGCATCTGGGAATATAGAGGATTCTCTGATTGAGTCTGCTAAGAATAGATTGAAAAGTATGACTATTTTTAAAAGGGAAAAAGCTTCAAGTGAGGCTGAGGATATCGGTTTTTCCTATACATTGGGTTTGCAGAATTATTATAAAAATTTTATGGAGAATGTGGACAAAATAGGAAAGGATGATTTAGCTAAAATGATGCAGGATATATTAAAGGGTAATTCTGTAGTCATCAGGACTGTGCCAAATTAGTTTTATGGAAATACTATCTGCAGAAGGTATAACAAAAGAGTACAGGATATCTGACAATTTTTTTCAGAGATCGAATAAGCTAATCAAAGCCCTTGACAACGTCAGTTTTAGTATAGAAAAGGGGAACTGTATAGGTATTGTTGGTGAATCTGGCAGTGGCAAAACTACCCTTGCAAAGATAGTTTCTGGTGTTCTTTTACCTGAAAAAGGTGTTGTAAAATTTAGGGGTGAATCCATATATAAAAAAACAGATTTTTTAGAATATAGAAAAAATGTTCAGATGGTATTTCAAGATCCCTACTCAAGCCTTAACCCACGACTTAAAATTTTCACGGTATTTTCTGATATAATAAAAACCCATATAACGAGAGATCATGAAGTTATAAAGAAGATAGCAGTTGATAACCTAAAAAAAGTTGGACTTGATGAGGAACATTTGTACAGGTATCCCCATCAATTTTCTGGAGGTCAGAGGCAGAGACTTTCCATTGCAAGATGTTTATTACTTGATCCTGAAGTGATTATTGCTGATGAACCTGTTAGCGCCCTTGATGTTTCTCTGGCTGCTCAGATATTGAATTTGCTTAAAAATCTAAAAAGAGAGGGGAAAACTATTATACTGATAGCCCACGATCTTGCAATAGTAAAATTTATCTGTGATGAAGTTATGGTATTAAAAAATGGCGTGATTCAAGAATATGGAAAGAAAGAGCAGATATTTAACTCTCCCAATTCAGAATATACAAAGGAGCTTATTGAGTCTTCATTAGTAAAGGAATCTTACATTAGAGGTATAGGTGCTGACAGTTCTGTTGCATGATATAAAGTCTTTAGAAATGGAATTTCTAAACTATGTTGCACTCCTTATTAAGAAGGGGTATAAAATTAACTTAACTTTTGATGATGGATATAGATCTTTCTACACAGATCTTTTCCCATTTTGTAAAGATAAAGGTATCGGTGTTAAGATATTTTTGATAACTTCCAGAATTAACCATGATAACTATTTATCATCTGATCAGATCAGAGAAATGGATAGTTCTAAGCTTGTAGACTTTCAATTTCACTCACACTATCACAGATTGGGTTTTGTTTCAAAGAGGTTAAAGCATATAATAAGGGATGATTATGACATCAAAAGGTTTTCCCATCTATTTGGATCTGAAGGGAAGATAGGTTACCCTGTTTTTGAATTTAGAAGTCTTTTCGCCCATAGAGAGCTATTTTTTGATTATAGTACCCTAAATTATTTAAGTAGCATCTATAGAGAAAATAGGAAAAAGTATCTATCGGAGCTTGATAGGTTTTCCGATAAGTTTGTTTTTGAGAGGGAAGAGGATTTTGTTTTGAGAATAAAAAAAGAGATTGAAGATGGAATAGAAGTGTTTAAAAATATTTTGGGGAGAGTTCCTACTGAGATTGCCTGGCCCTTTGGGCATTCATCAGAGATTGTAAAAAATATATTAAAAAATTATGGAATAAATAGATTTTATACCTGTAAAAAGGGTTTCAATTATGATTTTACGTTTGAAGACATAAAAAGGGTAGAATTTAGAAGACCTACCGAAAGTAAATTAAAATTTCTGTACAATATGGGAAGAATAAAATTTTTAGGTAAAGCCTATGAACTCCTATCCTAAACCTAAATTGTCTGTAGCCATTATCACAAAAAATGAAGAGAAAAAAATTTTAAAAACCCTACAATCTGTAGTTGGCATAGCTGATGAAATCATAATTGTAGACAATTTTAGCACTGATAACACTGTGGAGATATGTAAAAAGTTTGGGGCTACTGTTTTTATTGAGGAATGGAAGGGTTATGGAGATCAAAAGAATAGTGCAATTGAAAAGTGTCGTGGTGAATGGATTTTAATGATCGATGCAGATGAAGTTGTAAGTGAATCTCTTGCTAACAGGATAAAAAAGATAATAAACGATGAATTTTATAGAGATAAGGTTTATTCTGTAAGATTTAAAGCCCATTGTTTTGGTAAAATGCTAAGATTTGGTGGGTGGGATGTGATCAGGGTAAGACTTTTTCCAGCACAATCAGGAAGATACAACAGTAACAAAGTGCATGAAGAATTTATTACAGATAAAAAAATTGAAAGGATATCTGAGTACATAATCCACTACAGCTACCTTGATACTGTAGAATATTTTAGCAAATTTGTTAAATATACTGCTTTAGTTGCTGAAAATAGATTAAAAGCTGGTAAAAAAGTCAGCTTTCTAAGACCAATTTTGGGGAGTTTTGTAAAATTTTTCAAGCATTATTTTTTGATGTTTGGTTTTCTCGATGGTTTTGCAGGGTTTAAGATGTGTTACTATAGTTCTGTGTACTATTTTGTTAAGTATGCAATTTTTCTTGAGATGGAGAAAAAATAGTGCGAATTCTCATTATACAGATCAGGCAACTTGGGGATGTATTGCTTTCGTCAAATGTTGTAAGAGTCATAAAAAAATATTTACCAGAATCAAGGGTGGATTTTTTAACCTCTAAAAATGCTGCAAGTATAGTTTCAGCAAACCCATTTATAGACAATCTATTATTAATCGAAGATGGACTAATTAATGAAATTAAAACAATTTTTAAAGTCAGGAAGAATAGATATGATGCGGTTATAGATATACAGAGGACAGGTAGATCTGGGAGGATAACTTTTTTTAGTGGTTCTCCTAAGAGGATATCTTCAAATAAAAGACATAACAATTTTTATTATAATGTTACAATAGATTCTTTTGATAGTTACTACACTTTAGACAATAGGATTGCTTACTTAAAAGGTATTGGGGTAGAGGTGGGGAAGGGGAACCTTCCCGAAATGTATGTAAGTATTGAGAGTGAAAATTCTGCTAAAAATTTTATGGAAAAAAATCAACTTTCCGATGGTAAATATTTTATTGTTGCTCCTACTTCGAGGAGACCTGAGAGGAGCTGGTCAGGATATAACTTTGGAGTGCTGACAAATATGATTGTTGAAAAATCTGGACTTGTACCTGTATTACTGTATGCCCCCAATGAAAAAGAGGTAATTTTAGATTTAAAACAAAGATTAAAAGATGTAAATTTTGTGGATACAGAAGGTAAACTTAGTTTTCAAGAGATTGCAGTTTTAATAAAGAGGGGAGAATTTTTTATCGGGAATGACTCCTTTCTGGCTCATTTATCTGTTAGCCAGCAGCAAAAAACATTTATTCTTGTTGGACCTAATTCAGGTTGGTTTCCTGAAATCGATTTTGTTCACGAGATATCTGCAGGTTTACCATGCCAGCCATGCAACAGATGGACAAAATGCTCCTATGATAGGATAGATGGAAGGATAAGATGTTTTTCAGAACTCAATGTTGAGATGGCTTATAACAGTATAATACGTTATATTTAATTTATAATTAGTGTATTTATCCTATCTAAAGACTCCAGTATAAACAATTTTTATCTATTATATCTGAAAATAGACCTTTTACATCTATTACGATCGGATTTTCCATGAGTGATTTTATATTTTCTAATCCAAAATCTAAGAATTCTCTATGTTTGACGGCTA
>JAIWOA010000095.1 GCA_020217115.1 Calditerrivibrio sp.
CTTTTTGAGAAGCATCAAAAACAAACTATACTATTTTAACTTATTTCATGAAAATATCTCAAACCTTTTCAAATTTGCATAGATAGGAATATTCGCAATATCTACAGTTATCCCCAGGGAGAGGGTAGATCTTCTCTGATTTAACCATATGTTCTTTTATATATTTTATAATCTGGTAATATCTGGCAAGGGATTCATCCCCCTTTGATATGGAGATACCCCTGACAGAATCTTTTTCAGGTTTTGATAAGTTGTGTATTTTAGCTTCGAATTTTTCTCTGTCACTGTATATATTTGATGCTCCAATTATATAAACTGGCAGCTGTAAAGATGGAACATCTCTTTTTATCTCAGATATCTCTTCTATACCAAATTTATCTTCAAAGATATCAAGATTGATCTTTTTTAATTTTGCTGGTGAGAATATTTTTGTGTATCCACCTGTTTTATAGTCAATAATACGCAAAATAGTGTCAGCTTCTCTTTCCACAATCTCTATGCGATCAATATAACCATGTATCATTAATTGTTTGTCAACAAAGTATTTTTCTAAACCGATTATTTTAATATTCTCATTTTTTAGGATTAATTTTTGTTCTTTAAAATATTTTAGAAGCCTGTCCTTAAGGGTAATTTGTAATATTTTAAAGGGGAATTCATTAAGATTCTTAAGGTAAGCAT
The DNA here is from genome assembly GCA_020217115.1 of Calditerrivibrio sp. Taxonomy (GTDB): domain Bacteria; phylum Chrysiogenota; class Deferribacteres; order Deferribacterales; family Calditerrivibrionaceae; genus Calditerrivibrio. The sequence goes on from JAIWOA010000095.1 coordinate 682, forward strand.
ATACAGATTCAAAATCTTTAAAATTTGCAATGGAATCAGGGAGATCATCTATAATAGAGGCTGCAATTCTGGAAAAGTTATCCATATCACCATCGGCAAGATAATTCCCCATAGTTTTTTTGTAGCACTCTTCAACTATCTTGTGAGCCAGTTTACCCACATTGCTGGCATCAAAGCCATTATCAAAATTGATCCTCCCTTTGATACCTTTTATTCTTTTTAGATAAAAAGAGTATGGGCATGTAATATATTCATCAAGCTGTGTGGAGGAGATCTTATTATTAGCGATCTCACAAAATTTCTCGATTATTTTATCATCTTTTTGTATACCATCCGACTCATTTTTATTGGGAGATATGGCAAAATGGTATTTTTGAGGTTGAAAAGTTCCTATATTTTCCAATTCTTTCATCAAAATTAGCTGCTCTACAAATCTGCTTCGCATAAATTTTTCTCTGCTGCTGCCACCAGATTTGTACAAAATATGTGCAGTCTTACTTGAGTGAAGAGTTCGAAAAAAGTTATACCTTACAAGCTGTTCCCTTTCTTCATAGGATGATAAACCTATCTCCCTTTTTATACTTTCTGGCAGTAAAGGGTCTATCTTTGGGATGGATGGTATGACCCCTTCATTCATATCAATGAAAACAACGGTATCAAAGGAGATCGATCTTGATTCCAGAAATCCCATTATCTGCAAACCCTTTAAAGGATCCCCCTCAAAGGGTATATAAAGATCGTTCATCATCTCTTTTATTATGCTTTGAATAAAGGTTATATTTATATCAAATTCCTCTAAAAGATCGATTGTCTTGAGGGGTTGAAGCATTCTGGATACAAATATAGATATACTATTTTCTGTAAAAGGATCTATACCTTTATCCTCTATGTTTTGAAGGATATCTTCCATTGTTAGTACAAATTCCTTTGGACCTTTTATCTCCAGTAATTTTATAAAAAGTTCGGCATACCCTTTCTCTTGAAGGTTCACCGATGGCATACAGTCTTTATAAATTATCTGCCTAAGAGATATGGAATCGAAGTAATCCCTTTTTATACTGGTAGATATGCTTGAATCAAGAAATCTAAGAATTGTTTCAGTGGTTACAATTAGGGGTTGTCCATTAAGATATCTTGGATAAAGCTCTTCTAATATATCAAAAAGATTATTTATGAAAATACCCACTTCAGTATTTTTAAAAGGGTATCCCATTGTAATATTTAGATCTTTATTACCATCAATCTGGCTTAAAATCGGCAACAATGATGATTCAGATGGGAGTATTACTCCAAATTCATCAGCTGCCACAATTTTTCTACCCTTTGGGAGTATATGGTTTAAAACCTTACCCTCTGATATCGTATCAGAAAGCTCATGTAGCTCGATTTTAGTTCTTATTTTCGTACCTTTGTGTTCTCTGAAAGTTATTTCTGATATCTTTTTTAACTTTTCTATTGTATTTTCCACGAGGGAGTATACTCCAAAACTGTAATTTTCACCTCCAAACTCAAAATTATCTCTTCCATGTAGATCTGTATGGAAAAAGAATTTTATATGATTTTTCTTTGAGATCTCTTCGTATATTTTTAGTTCAGCATTGGATAGGTAAACAGCTCCACATATAAAAAATGTTTTATCTGATATGTAATTTTTAAAATATTCAGTTTCAATAGCCTCCAATGCCTTCAGGTAGACATCGCCACTTGAGGTCACGTTGTTGAATAAATTTCTATACTCTCTGTAGAGTGTTTTTATATTTTCTATTATCTTTCTTGCTTCATCTATAGCTTCTACATACTGAAAATCATGCAGCCTGTTTCCAAGCATCTGCTTGTCTATCTCCTCAAATAACGATGAAACTCTTTTCGCCCAGGGAAACGCCAGATCATCCCTATTGCCAAGGTATTTATATATATCTGGTATCTCTTTTATGAGCTTTAAAATCAGTAAAGTTCTTTTTATCTGATCCAGATATTTTATTTTTGATGGATAGAATTTCCCCACCATATCTGATAAAAAATTTTCTATGGTATAAAATTCTGTGGAAAGATTTTGATCCAGAGTCAACATTTTTGTTACAAATCTTATTGGCCTAATATTTGGGAATAAAACCACCAGCTTGTTACGGGGAGATAGCAGGGAGATATTCTCTGCTATTACGGATAAAAAATTTAAACTAAGATCAACTCTATTGATTTCAATCGACATATAACTGTTCTCCAGAATTTACATAATATATGATCCCTTTACTCCCTTTAGGAAATATTGAAAGATAGTTTTTTAACTGTTTTTTGTGAGTTCCCAGATTTTTTTCACCTGTTTTATAATCTAAAATGAAAAAAATATCATCCTTTTTAACAATTCTATCCAATCTGATAATTTTCCCATCCCTATTAACAAACTCCTTTTCATTCCAGAAAGTGTCCAGCTCAAAAAAATCCCTGAGATCAGATACGGTTTTTTCCATCATTTCAAGTATCGAACTATCATGAAAACCGACCTGAAGAGCCGCCCTTTCATAGGCATCCTTAAGGGGATCTACTCCATTTCTCGATATATTACCAATATAGCTCATTGCAAGATGGAAAAAGTTCCCCATCATTATTTCATTAACTTTTTCTCCATAAGATAGATTTGCAATCTTTATAAATCTTCTTATATCCCCATTGAAAGATGATTTTGGTATAGAAATTTCACTTGAGTCCTCTTTCTCTGATTTAGGAATAAGATCTCTATTTCCACTTTTAAAGATATATAAGCCATCATTTTCATGAAGCTGTAACATATTTTTTAGAAAATCAGCCACTGAAAATCTTGAATCATTTACTTTCCCATATATGAAAAGTATCTCTTTTGCCCTTGTATTTGCTACATACATAAGGTTTATTGCCTCAATAAATTCCCTTTTTTTCTTTTCATAATATATATCCCTTGCTGATTTAAGTAGATTGGACAGTTTCATGTCTATTTTGCAAAAGATCTCTTTGTCTAACCCTATCTCCTTTAAGTTTACATAATCGTATATCGGTGAGTTACTACTTTGAAACTTCCAGTCATAAAATGGGATAAATACTACCGGTGATTCGAGCCCCTTCGCCTTATGTATGGTCATTATACGGATTGCATTCAGATTTTCAGAAACAGTTACGGATATCTCTTTATTTTCATTAAAATGTTTCAACACTTTTCTAAGACTTTTGCCAGTTAATGAAAGGGTATTTACCTCTTCAAGAAATTTTTCTATGTAGCCTGTATTCTGTTCAGACTGTAAATTATATCTGCTCAGGAGGTAAATAAAGAACTCATATGGTGTAAGTTTTCTAATCTTTTCCTCTATTTCACTATCCAGATATTTTACTAAATCTGCTTCAGCTAAAGCATCCCGGTATGCTTCGTCTTCAGGATTAATAGCTGCTGATGCTATCAATAATATATTTTTTATATCATTATTTGTAAAAATCAGAAGGCTATCTTCGGTTATAAAGTTACAATCTGGAAAGTATTGGTCGAACCATCGGATTATATCTGGTATATCTTTTTTACTTCTGACAAGGATAAGAATATCAGAAAGATCATAACCTTTAGAAAGTATATATTCCATATCATTTTTGAAGTTTTCCTTCAATTTCTCATCTGTATCTTCATCTGTTTTCAGTAGCTTTACTTCAATGTAACCGTCCCCTTGAGCTTTAGCTATCTGTTCAGAATTTTGGTAGATCTTGTTCACTTCACTTATCAACATTTCAGTGTAATCATTGAAATATTTTTTAATGTGCTGAATGTTTTCATTATTCAGCAGTGTATCTGGATTAAATAATGAATTATTAAAGTTTACAATTTCTTTAGCAGATCTAAAATTCTCTTTCAATTCTTCTGTTTTAAGATCAACAATCTCTTTTACTTTATCAAATACTGTGTAGTCTCCTCCACGCCATGCATATATCGCCTGCTTTTTGTCACCGACTACAAAAACAGTTCCACCTTCACTTACACTATTTTCCAAAAGCTCTTTCATGCTATCAAGCTGTATTTGCGAAGTATCCTGAAATTCATCAATTAGGTAGTGTGAGATATGCTCACCAAGTCTGCAAAATGCAGAGGTTACTCCATTTTCCTTCGACAAGAGGTTTGAAACGATTTTAGAAATATTTTTCCCTTCAATTATGTTTAGACTTTTTCTGATCCTATCTTCGACATTTTTTAGTTTATTTATCTGAATAAATGTACTTCTGGATTCAAGATAATGTTTAATAATTTCGTAAAATCTGCAATATTCAAGGAGTATTGCCTGTGTGTTCGTTATCTCTTCAGGGATCTCCAGCTTCGACGATTTTTTTAAAAAATTGGCAAGAGGAGTTTCAAGTTTCTCTACAAAATGTTCGGTAGCAATCGGGCTTATCTTTTCTATCCATCTTGAAGTATTGCTGTTAAATAGCTTAATGTTGTTCTGGTAAAAATTATTTAAGATCTCACCAGATGAGATGATCCCTTTTTTTAGTTCATCAACTGCTTCAACTAAATTGTTTGATATCTTTCCAAATTTTTTATTAACTAATTGGAGAAGTTCATCCTCCTCCAGAATATCTTTCGGAATATCAAGGTATCGATAATCACTTAGCGAATCCTTTATCAGCTTTTCACCGTTCATCCCCCCTTTGGATCTATTTAATAGATCTTTAAGGTATTCCAGCAACGAATCATGGTTGGTTTTATCTAAAAATAGTTCGATGAAAGCTTTGTTAAATACCAGATCATTGTCAAAGGTAATCTCATAGTCAGGACATATCCCAAGGTCAATGGCGAAAGCTCCAAGTATCTTGTTCATAAAAGAATCGATGGTTGTAACATTAAAATCGCTGCTGTTTTTAATTATATCTATTAATAGTAGTATGGCATCCTTTTTCGCAAGAGGGATATCTGATAGGGATCGATCTTTTTCATTAATTTCTGCTATCCTTTTCAAAAATGTCAATATTCTGTCCTTCATCTCAGCAGCAGCTTTGTTTGTGAATGTTATAGCTGCAATTGAGCTTATCCCATCAGGGTAATTGAGATCTGCAGCACCTGCACACTTTAATAGACAGAGATTAGATTTCCCCTCTAAATTTTTTTTTAAATAATTCATATATAAGGATAGAAGTGTTATATACCTTTTGGCAAGTTGGTAGGTTTTTCCAGATCCAGCAGAAGACTCAATGGATAGTTTGCTTATAAAACTATTTTTCAAATCTCACCTCTCAAAGTTTAAAATCAATTTGATAGGATCAAAGATAATATCTTAGCCCTTTTACACCTTTTATTAAAACATAATATCCTTTTAGTTCTTCGTAGGATTCTATTTCAATTGTTATACCAAAACTTATATATTTTCCAGAACTGCTGAGGTTTATTGTCTTATCCAGTATCTGTTTTTTATTAACAATATCTTCAACATCATTTATAAATTCCGATGAATTATTGCCAACTATTTTAAAGGTATATATTACAGGAAAGCTTAACATCTCCTCTATCTTATTTTCCACAGTTTACCTCGGTTAAATTGTATTTTGCAAAGTTTAGCTGTGTATTCCATTGCCCAAAAAGTCTACTTTTACCCTCAAGACTTTTTATATATTTTTCAAAATAGTCTGGTATGGTAGTTGGCTCCATATTTTCCCATCTGCTACCAGGTAAAGGCATGAAATAATGGGAATGGATCCTCACCCTTTTATACCATTTTTCAATCCAGTTTAATGTCTCTTTGATACTTTCATCATTTTCAAAGGGTAATCCAAAGATAAAATCAACGTCAACAGTGAATTTATACTTTAAAAATAGCTCTATTGAATTTTCCACAATACTTATATCGGTGGGTCTATTCATCATTTTTAACATAAATTTTGATGCAGATTGAAGACCAATGACAACCCTTTTGTTGTGGCAAAACTCCTTTATAAGCCTTACAAAATCCTCATTGACAAAATATGGATTAATCTCTGAAGGGAATGAACCGTAAAATATTCTCCCCCTATCCTTCAAAATTCTATGCATGGTGACAAGTAGCTCTTCAATTTTTTTCAGATTGATCCCATTTTTGTAATAGTAGGAGGCAGAATCAGGTGAAATAAATCTTAGATCAGTTTTATTATGTAAAAGACCGTATTCAACATCTTCAGCTATCTTATCAACACTTTTATATCTGATTTTTCCACTGTATAACTGGGGTGTCTGACAATAATTACAGGAAAATGTACAACCCCTCATGATTTCTATTGCACCAAAAAGATTCCTTTTTTTTGGGTACGCAGAAAAATCGTTTAAGTCAACCCTCTCTTTTGAATGGTATATCTTTTTTTCTAAATTGCCAGAGATGAAATCATTCACTATCTCCCTTATAGCAAGTTCCCCCTCACCCACACAGATTTTGTCAAAGAATCCCTCTGTCTCTTCAGGTCTTGCTGATGGGTGTGGACCACCCGCAATTAATTTTATATTTTTATCAGTCTTTTTAAGATCCTTAGCAAGATCAAAATAGAACTGTGCATTTATGCTATTGAAGGATAGATAATAAAATCCACTCTCCAGCTTACCTTTTAGATCCTCCAGCTTTATCACTTTATATTCCAGCTCAGGGAACCATTTCTCAAAAGCCACTAAGAGTGATCTGATGGAGAATTTATTGAATTTGTCCAGTAAAAAGTAATGTTTAGGTGTCAATATGTTCCACCGTTGCAAGAAGATCTTCTACTTTGACAACTCTTATTTTGTCCCCCTCTTTTAAGTTTTTAGAAGAGGTTATGTTCCATATTTCACCATGGATTTTTGCCTTCCCAGACATTTTTTCACTATCCCAATCGATTACAACTCCAATCTTTTCAAGCATCCCCTCTGCACCAGTGTAGGATTTTTTTCTCATATCTTTTATAATTAACCTGCCTATCGCAAGGATGATTGCAACAAAAAATATTAAAATGGCAGAAATAAACCAGATAGATACACCAATCCCCATGTTACCTCCATTCTTGAAAAGGATATAAAGTCCAGATGCCAGAGAGACTATTCCAGCAATTGATAAGAGTCCAAAGCTCACTATAAAAACCTCAGCTATAAGTAGAGCTATCCCTGCAAAAATCAACAAAAGACCAAGGTAATTAATCGGTATAACATTGATTGCAAGGAGAAAAAGTATAATGGCTGCAATTCCTATGGATGCAAAGATGAAAGATCCCGGCATCTTAAATTCGAGAAATATAGCAGCAATGGCTATTAAAACAAGCATAACTATAACATTTGGGTCTGTGAGAAAAAACGCTATTTTTTCTGTGATGGTAGGTTCATTTTTCTTTATTGTAGGTATTTTATCAAGTTTGAAGTGTTCTTTTACCTTTTCAAGGAACTCCTGTTCATTTTTTACCACCAGATCTACAATTTTTTTGTCCAGAGCTTCTCTTGCTGTCAGACTAATCGAGTTTATAACCATATCTACAGCTATCTCTTCATTCCTACCCTTCTTCTGTGAAATAGATCTCATAAATGCTGTAGTATCATTTTCCACCTTTTTTCTCATATCCCCTTTTATATCATCTCCGGTGATATTGACTGGATGAGCTGCTCCAATATGTGTCCCCTCAGCCATTACGAGATAATCTGATGCCAATGCTATAAATGCTCCTGCCGACGTTGCCCTTGCTCCCTGAGGAGCCACATAGACAACTATTGGAATTTTTGACTCAAAAAAAAGCTGAACAATTTTCCTTGTGGACTCAAGAACTCCTCCAGGTGTATCAAGCTTTACCACAAAGATGGAGTCAGATGCCTCAGCTTTTTCCATGTGAGATTTTAGATGTTTGAATGTATATTCGGAAATAATCCCCTTTACTTCCACGAGGTAGATCTCCTTTGCATACAGACAGGATAAAGCAGATAACATGATTAATATTATAAAAAATACTCTTTTCATATCTTCTCCATACGGAAGAAATATACTTTGCTGTGAATTGCAAATTTCCTGTAATATTTTGTGGGATAATAATCTACCAATTCATTGACAAAATAGCTTTCAAATTTTGGATGTAACTCCTCTACAACCTTAAGGTTTTTTAATATATCTGCAGCATAATCATCATGATCGGTTGCTATATATATATTGCCTCCAGTGACAAGCTTATCCTTTATCACTTTTAAGAAGCTATCTTTGAGAAGTCTTCTTCGATTATGTTTCTTTTTGGGCCATGGATCAGGAAAGTTTATATAAAAATTAGAGACCGAATTATCCTTTAGTAAAGGTACAAAAAAGGATGCATCAAACTGAATAAGCTTTACATTCTTTAAACCATTCTTTTTTACTCTATCAATGGCTTTTCTAAATATTTTTCTGTAAACTTCAAAACCTATAAAATTTTCATCAACACGCTCTTTTGCAAAATGTGTAATAAATTCACCATTGCCTATCCCTATTTCAATATTTAACTTTTTTTCATCTTTAAAAATTGGAGCAAGGATATACTCTGTAAATGGCTTAATTTGAGATTTAATGGGATCAGAAAAGGTATAAAGATCATCTTCAAAGTTTATTTCCAGACTGACTAATCTATTTTCCACTCATGATCCCCTTACTGCAAATATTAAAAGCAATCTATTCATTTCAACTTCTTATTGTAAGCTAAGTGTGTTAACAACTATTTTATTTGCTGTTTTTTATTAAATCTTCTATTGCTTTTATAAGCTCTTCAGGGTCTATTCCATGCATCATACAACCTTTTTCTATTGTTTCATTCTGGATACCCATGCAGCTGAGGCAACCCATATTAAAATCATCAAATACTTTCTTAGAAGTTGGGAATTTTTTTATAACCTCTGAAATCAGCATGTTTTTAGATATCATCTTTTCCTCCTTAACATTTATATAATTTAATTTTACAATTTTTATAAATTTAGTCAATAAGATTAATCGGTCAATGGTTATATGGGGTGTTGTCTAATGGTGTAGCTCTTTTTATTATTGGAACATCTTCTGATTAATATATTTTATGGGTGTTGACTTACACTGTTTAAGAGTTCATTTTTTGTTAAAAACTATTTATTCACTTGATGATATCAAAAATATCTGCTAACCTTACAGAATAATTAAATAGAAGGTGTTAATATGGGTATAGTTTCTGGTTCTATGAATCTTTTTAGGCTCTATTTCAATGAGAATTTCGGTTTTAATATGTTGGAGATGTCTGATATATTGGAAAAATTTTCCTTTGATGCTTTTTATGATGAGGGGAAAAATATAAATTACGGTTTTGTTCCCTTTGAATATCCAGAAAAGTTTAGTTTTACAGATAGCTCAATAATTTATGGTGAACATATTTTATTTGCAATGAGATACGATGAAAAAAAGATAAATAGCAGATATTACAACACAGAGCTATCAAACCTTAAAAGAAAGTTTTTAGAGGAAAATAGGAAAGATTTTTTATCTAAGATGGATCTGGAATTTTTAAAAAATACCCTTACAAATAGATTATTAAAAATGGCTGTACCAAGCACTTCAATGGTTGAAATTATTTTTGTACCTGAGAAAAAAGAGATCTACGTATCTATGATCTCCTCAAAAATAGTTGAATCTTTGACACATCTTTTCAGGTCAGCTTTTGATATTAATATCTATCAGGAGAATCTTGTAGAGTTTTCAAAAAGAGTACTGGATAACCCTGGCAAATTAGATCAGGTTTTGCAACTTAATCCAAGCTTTAATTAGGGGGCAGCTTAATGGCTAAAAAAGATATAAGTTTTCTGGAAAATGAGTATTTGCACTTTTTGATGATGAATTTTTTTATTGGTGAAAATTCAATGGAGATAAATGGTGAGATCTTTTATTATCAGCCCAAAAACAGGATATCTTTTTTTTCCGAAGTAAATTCGGAAAAGGTTGATATAGAATCGATAAATTTGGTAACAAATAAGGAGATGTATGTGGCCTTCAAGGATACCAAAATTATCAAGCAGATCGATATTTTGCTAAACAACAAAAACAGCTCAATAACTTTTTCCATAAAATCATCCCCCCTAAGAATAACTGGTATATCTATGCCCAAGAGTATAGCTGAGGAGTTTGAAGATAAGGTACTTGAGAGATTGTTATACTTTGAATGTGTAAAAGCATTCTTCAGACTCACTTTTAAATCATTTCTTGACATGAGAATATCGACGGAATGGAATACTCTCTTAAATAATTTTGATGATTATCTAAAAAAATATTAAAAAAATTTTTAATTATCTAAAATACCTGCTATAATGTACATATGGAAATCAGTACATTGGATAAAGGAATTAAAAATAGTTTGGAATTTGTGACAGTCAGAAGAAGGGGATATACCGTTCTCTTTATAGGGGATACTGGTAGAGAAGCAACTCTTTACTCATGTAATATCGGTAATTTTGAAGTTATATTTGGTTTTAATGACTGTGAAAAACCGAATAATGATATATTAAATATGCTTGCAAAAAGTTTTTTATCTCTGATTTTAAATAAGGAGTATTCCATAGATATGGAGAGGATGCTCCCATTTTTTGACAGGATTATGAAGTTAGAACCCCTCGATAATATTATTTATTCTCTTCTTAAAGTTATTATAGATAGTGGTATAAGCAGAAAGGTAGGTTTTTTTGTTTTAAATGACCAGTTACTGAAGCTTAGAGGTATTGTTTTAGCTGAGAAGAAGGGTGACGATGTTGTATATGATAATTTAGCTATAAAAAAGTGCTATATAGATCTGAAAAATAAGGGGCGGGTAGCAGATCTCCTTTTTTTTGAGAAAACTGAGATTGTAAATACTGGTGATATTGTAAACGAAAATTTTAAAAAATTCTTTGGGGATCAAGTTATCATTTCTGGTGTTTATAATAAAAAAGGTATTTTTGGTGCAATTATCGTAGATTCAGATTCTGTTGAAGGGTACGATATTTCCCATATCATAGCTTTTAGTAAAATACTTTCTCTATCCATAGACCATTCCAGATTGAATAAGCAGCTGAGTTTTGCCATGGAGGATATAGCATATTTTAAGGAGAGTATTGATGTAACAAGTAATTTTACTCAGATGGGGAAAATTACTGCATCTCTTGCCCACGAGATAAAGAACCCCCTTGTATCGATAGGTGGTTTTGCCAGAAGGCTTGAGAAATATGTGACCGATGAAAAGGGATTAAGTTATTTGCAGATTATTCAGACGGAAACAGCAAGGTTAGAGAAGATAGTGTCAGATATTTTGGCATATTCCAAACTTTTTGTTTTAAATAAGGATAAAGTGGATCTATACGATCTGCTTTCAAATATAAAAGAATTTTTCAGTGAGAAATTGGATGAAAATAGGATAGTTATGGATATATTTTGTGAAAAAGGGATCTCTATTCTGGCTGATGAGAAAAAATTGAAACAGGTACTAATAAATATAGTAAACAACTCTATACAGGCGATAGAAAGAGATGGGAATATATGCATAGAAGTAAACAACGAAAAAGATAGGTGTGAAATCTTGATAAAGGATACGGGGGGAGGTTTCCCCTTCGATGTGATCCAGAATGCCTTTCAACCATTCTATACAACCAAAGAAAATGGTACAGGGCTGGGTTTATCCATATGCCAGAAGATAGTCGCTGCCCATGGAGGGCATATGTTTATCGACAATTACGACAATGGCGCTCTGGTAAAAATTTCTATATAAATTTTGGAGGGATTTATGATTAAGAGAGTATTAATTATTGACGACGAAGCAAATGTGTCAAAATTGTATGAAGATTATCTGACTGAAAATGGTTTTGTTGTAGAAAGTATAAATAACCCGATGGGTGCAGTGGATAAGTTTACAGTATTTCAGCCAGACTTAGTGTTGCTTGATATAAATATGCCAGATAAGGATGGGTTTACTTTACTGAGGGAGATAAAAAAGGTGAACCCTTCTGTTCCTATATATTTTCTTACAGCCCATGATGAGCACAAGAGAAATTTTAATTCGTTGTATGCGGAGGAGTTTATACTAAAATCAAGGGATCCAAAGGTTATTATAAAGCTTATTAAAAATATAAACGAAAATAGTGAGACAGCTGCATCATGTTAATATATTAAAGTTTTTAAATATCGGCTGACTATTCAGTCAGTTGGTATTTAGATGTAAATATTGGTGAAAATTTCTATTTTTAAACTGTTTGTTGCATGAAGAGCAGGTATATTAATACACTATTTAGATAAGTACTTCACCAGTCATCTCTTCGGGAATTGGTAAACCCATTATCTTAAGAATTGTTGGAGCTATGTCTGCCAATTTCCCGGTTTTACCCATATCTATCGTGCAATCATGGTTACATATTACGAAGGGGACCAGGTTTGTTGTATGTGCTGTATGTGGCTGATTGTTTTTATAGTCCCACATCTCTTCGCTATTCCCATGATCGGCAGTTACTATCAAAGCAATACCATTCTCCTCAGCAAATTTTACAACCCTGCCAAGCTGTTCGTCAACTTTTTTACAGGCTGCTATTGCAGCAGATTCTACCCCTGTGTGCCCTACCATATCTGGGTTTGCAAAATTCATTACAACGAGATCAAAATTATTCTTTTTGAAAGATTCGATAAACTTATCTACAACCTCTTCTACACTCATTTCCGGTTTAAGATCATAAGTGGGAACATCTTTTGGCGATGGAACAAGTATTCTTTGCTCACCTTCAAATTCCTTCTCCAATCCACCATTAAAGAAAAATGTCACATGTGGATATTTTTCTGTCTCAGCTATTCTGAGCTGTTTGTATCCCAGTTTACTTATATATTCACCAAGGGAATTTTTTATCTCTTCTGGCTCAAATATGAATGGCAAATTGAATGTAGAATCGTATTCTGTTATCGTAATATATGGGAGGTTAGAGAATTTTTTCACCTCAAAAAAATTAAAATCCTTCTGAATAAATGCTCTTGTTATCTCCCTTGCTCTGTCTGCTCTAAAATTAAAAAAGAATATACCATCATTATCTTTGATCCCATCGAAGTCTCCAATTATTTTAGGAGAGATGAATTCGTCAGTTTCTCCTTTGTCATAGGCATGTTGACAGGCTTCCACGGCAGAATCAAATCTATCACCTTTACAGAAAACTAAAGCATTATATGCTTTTTCCACCCTTTCCCATCGTTTATCCCTATCCATTGCATAGTATCTTCCTATCACTGTACCTATTTTTCCAAATTCAATTTTCTTTATGTACGTTTCTAAATCTTCAAGATAACTCTTTCCCATTGTAGGGGGGGTATCTCTTCCATCCATAAAGGGGTGTATGTAAGCCTTTTTAATACCTAAATTTTTAAATATGGATAGAAGGCTCTTTAAATGATCTATATGACTATGTACGCCACCGTCACTGAGTAAACCAAAAAAGTGTACTGCTCCACCACTTTCCTTAATTGAATTGACAAAGGCATTCAAATTAGTGTTATTTTTTATTTCACCATTATCCAGAGACTTTTTAATCCTTACAAGATCCTGATAGACAACTCTCCCTGCTCCAATATTGGTATGCCCAACCTCTGAATTCCCCATTTGCCCCTCTGGTAAACCTACAAATTCTTCGCTTGCATTTATCAAGCTGTGGGGATATTTTTTCATTATATAATTAAAATTTATAGGATGACAAAGCTTCACTGCGTTATGTTCTTCAGATTCTCTATGACCCCATCCATCTAATATGAGAAGAATGACCTTTTTCATGGTTACATCTTTATGAGACCTTTTTTCTCAAGTTCAGATTTACAATCAACACAGTATCTTGCAAAAGGTACATATTTAAGTCTCTTCTCTTCAATGTCACATCCACACTCGATGCATACTCCATAGGTTCCATCTTCTATCCGTTTGAGTGCCTGATCTATTAGATTTAACTTGAGAGCATCTGTCTCAACCCTACCCAACATAATATTTTTGCTATAAAGGTTGTAAGCTTCGTCGGCGGAGTCTTGCCCCTCTTCATTACCAAAAGACATTGCATCATTATATTTTTCTTTCAATTTCTGTCTAATTTCATCTCTCATTTTTAAGAGAACCTCTTTTTGAGATTCAAGAAATTTTGCATCCATAATGCCTCCTATTTGTGATAAGGATGTCCACCTATAATGGTTATAGCTCTGTACAATTGCTCCATCAATACTACAGCAGCTACCTTATGTGCCATGGTAAGTAACGACAATGAAATGCTCATGTCGCATTTCTCTGTAAAATCTTTTCCAAGACCAAAGGCACCACCAATATAGAATACCACATTTTTTCTATTATTCAATGTTTCATTAAAAAAAACTGCAAATTTTTCAGAACTAAAAGCTTTCCCATTTATATTAAGAGCAATTTTATAAAAATCCCTCCCGTAACCAAGTAATTTCTGTGCATCTTTATCGTTTAACTCACAGTCTTCCGAAACTTTTAGGTCAAAAAATTCCACCTGACAATGGGAGCTAATCCTTTTAAGATATTCCTCAATAATACTATTGAAGTTATCTTCTTTGATTTTGCCAGCTAAAACAATCCTTAATTTCATAAAATTGTCGGTTTATATATTATTGCATCCTTTATGTCAAGTAAAATAAGTTTAAATTTCATACATAGGTGTGAAAATATCAACAAGAATGAGTATGATAATCAAGGGAAGAAGTTGTTTTCAGAGAAAATATTTTAAAAAATAATAATTTTAAAGAGTTAAAAAGATTGACTGATATATCTCATATTGTTGGTATAATCAAATCTATAAATTAAAATTTGGTCAAAATAAAAAAACCTTGGCAGATTAAACGATAGCCTGTGGATATTTTAACGTAAATATACTAAAATCTATTGGAGATATCCCCATAACTCAAAACTCAACACTCATAACTTAAAAAAACAAGATTGCCTTGCTTCACTCGCAATGACACACATGTGACCACTAAACACTCAAAATTACTTCACTACATATATCTGCCTATGATAGTCTAAAAAGGGTTTGGATGA
>JAIWOA010000096.1 GCA_020217115.1 Calditerrivibrio sp.
ATTACAAAACCACCAACACTAACAGTAATTATGGTAATTATCGTTAAAAAAGCGATCAAGGCTCCTCCTATAGCAACAAAAAACTTTAAAACCTCTTTAGGGCCAACAATGGTAAAATCATCATCTCTGCCATCTCCAAGGTTGTGCCTATACCTCAAAAATTGTCTAACTTCTTCTGTTCTATTTTCCAGATTATCCACATCCTCAAATCTAATCCTTAATGCTGTAATATATTTAAAATCCTTTGTAACAAATTTTGATAAAACCGTTATAGGTATTACAACCCTATCGTTTATATTTACACCAAAGTTCGATATACCCCTTTCTTCTAAAACTCCTGAAACAATACATGAAAAGTCGTTAATATAAATATATTTTCCTATTGGATCTTCCTCACCAAAAAGTTGCTCTTTAACATAATTACCAAGAAGACATTTTCTTTGTGATTTATCAATATCTTCGCTATTAAAATCAGAACCTTCTGAGATATTCCAGCTCCATGCCTTGCTATAATTTTCTGTAGTTCCCACCAGAAATGTTTTAATATGATTGGACCTATAACTTACTCTGGTATCTGACTTAGCACTCATAGGGACATGAATGTAAGCAGTGGGGAAAGCATCCCTTAAAGCATAAAGATCTTCGTAGGTAAGAGTTTTAGTTCTAAAACCTGTAGCTTGACTTTTTTGTGTTCCACCAAATATCAATAAAGAATCTGGACCAAACATGCCAAGTATCTGACTTGCCTTAAGATATGCACCATTAACAGCACCAACGACAACCGTAACACCTATTATCCCAAGAGCTATACTGATAATTGACAAAAAACTTCTAAGTTTGTATGAAACAACAGATTTTATCGCTTCCTGAAATATCAAAAGAATCTTCAACATAACAAATCATCCATATTTAAAAGTATCACTATTAAAGGATAACTTCAATAGTAAAAAGTTCCATAATAAAATATATTTAAATAAAAGACATAGATAACCCAGAAATTAAACAAATCTGATTAATGCTACCCTCCAAATTCCAGCATATCCTCTCTTACCCTCAAAGGGACCTTAGAAACCTGTCTTTCATAGCTTAACCTCTCCTTTATTGCAATAGAATCAAAAAAAACTTTCCATACATCCCTGACCTTATTCTCATTAGCAGAATATTCAAGTTCATCTATCGATTCATAGTATGAAACCTCAAAACTATATCGGAAATAATAGCCCACCATACCCCTTTTCTTATCAAATATCGCCCACCTGATATCTGGAAATCTTCTTTTAAAATGCCCACCTAACAGTGATAATACATTGTATTTTGGAGATATGAAACTAACCATAGTACCATCATAAAGTTCAGAAAATCTTATAAAACCCAACATCTTGTGTCTTTCAAAAAACACTCTTTTAATGCATTTCTCTATCTCAATGACAGTTTCTATGCTTAAATTAGAAACTAACTCTATATCAGTAAATAATAATTTAATATAATCCAGAATAATAATTTCGTTTTTGTCTGAATCAGCCAAACTCGCCAGATATATCTTTTTCAAAACCTCTTCTCCACCGATAAGTAATATTTTTTTTGTAACACTATCTGCAATATCTCTATCTGTTTCTACTTCAAATTGAAAAATATAGGGCTGGAAATTCTTTTCTATAGCTCTATTGACAACAGTCTCAATCTCCAAACCCTTATCAAAATAATCATACAAAGTTAAAAGTCCATTAAACGTTCCATCATAAAAGACCTGATACATACTAATCTGCACCAAGAATTTTAAAAATTGGGGAGTTTGCCTTTGTAAACTTCATAATCTCCCTCTCCACAAGATCACCAACAGAATTTCTTATCTTTTTCCCGTTAAGTATCATAAAATATTCAGATTTTTTGAGTTGAACCCCCATTTTTTTCAAATGTTCTATACCCAGATAACCAAATTTTCTTGCTGCAATAATTTTTTTAGCAGATTTGGGACCTATCCCCGGCACTCTAATGAGCATAGAGTAGTCTGCCTTATTTATATCAACGGGGAAGAGATGGTAATTATCAAGTGCCCACCTAAGTTTTGGATCAAGAAGTTCATCCAAATTGTTTCTCTTTGAAAAAATCTCATCAGATGTGAATTTATAAAATCTTAACAAAAAATCTGCCTGATAAAGTCTATGTTCACGCAACAAGGGGGGCTCTGTGTTCAATGCTGGAAGATCACTATTAACATGTATATAGGCAGAATAGTAAACCCTTTTTAAAAGAGATCTTTTATAAAAGACTTCAGATTGAGATATTATCTCCCTGTCTGTTTCTTCAGTGGCCCCTATTATGAGCTGTGTAGATGTTGAATTATTCTGTTCATTAGAAAGATTATATTTCAAAACTGTATCAAGGGATTTTATAATCTCTTTCCTCGACTTATCAGGAGCATATATGGATAAGCTTTTTTCAGAGGGAAGTTCTAAATTTGCACTAACCCTATCCGCAAGCTTTACAATCTTTTCTACAAGTATCTTTGACGCACCAGGAATAATTTTCATATGGAGGTAACCACCATACCTATATTTGTATCTTAATATTTCTGCAGTTTTTAAGAAAAGCTCCATAGTATAATCAGGGGATTTTATTATACCAGAACTTAAAAATAGACCTTCAATATAGTTTCTTTTATAAAACTCAATAGTAAGATCAGCAATCTCTTTAGGTGTTAAAAATGCCCTTCTGATATCATTGGATTTTCTATTATGACAATATTTACAATCATATATACAATAATTTGTCATCAATATTTTTAAAAGGGATACACATCTACCATCGGCAGACCATGTATGACATATACCGCTTAAAGCACCACTGCCAATACCATTAGGATAAGAATCCCTTTTACTGCCACTACTTGAACAGGAAACATCATACTTGGCAGCATTGGAAAGTATCGCAACCTTTTGAACAATATCCATATATAAAAACTAAAAAAGAAAAGTGATCAGTTATTGCACAGCGATAAGATTCAATCTTACAGAATCACCTTTATGTATCTCTTGATTACTTTTCATTATGTAAAGTGTAGAATACTTATCCTGTGAAAATATTACAACACCTTCACCCAATTCAATCGTATTGGAAAATCCTTTCTCTTCTATAACCCTATAGACACTAAACGTATCTCCAGGCTTTATACCATCATTCAAACCAATATTTATCAGCACCTTATAACCACTACCAGAAATTGACATATCATCTGACAGACTTAATATGTAACCACTTTTTTTAAGGTCAGTAGATAGTACATCCCTTGGTATAGGAAAATCATTTTTTATATAATTTACAACTTTTAAACCACTTCTAATGGCATCATAAACCTTAGTAACTTTAATCTTATAATCACCATTCTTTTGGTTTACAACGACACCTTCACCTGCATTTGTATAAATACTAATACTTTCATCTTTTCTCACAAGATCAAGAAAAGTAACCCTATCACCATTCATGAAACCTTTGTTAGATCTAACGTATACAAAATCTCCAGTGTAGGCATTGTACTTGTCATCTGATATATAAACTATATCAGAATTAATTGGTATATCATAAGCTACTTCAAACTGCTTATCTTTATAAAAAACAAGTGCTTTTTTCACATCTTCAATTATTGGATTTACTTTTGGTGAACCACTATCTTTATCTTTAATTTCAAATCCCAAAGATCTAACACTATCAGTGTTCTCTTTTAAACTTATAAAATCTTCTGTATCAAAAAAATCCTTTGAATTATTAGATAACAATGACTCAAAACCCTGCAAATTTATCTCCATACCTGTCATATTATCTGATCCATTTAAGGGGATTCTGACAATTTTTTTAGGATATATAAGGTCAGGATTAGTTATATATGTGTTGTATTTCCATATAACAGGCCATTTGAAAGGATTCTTATAAAATTTTTTAGAAATACCCCAAAGGGTGTCGTGCCTCTTTATAGAATAATCCAGATCTGCAAAAACAATAAAAGGGAACAATATAACGATAAATAAAATAAAGGATCTATTCATTTTTAACTCCCCATTCTTTTAGTTTATCCCTGGCAACCTTAGAAATCTCAGCATATTTAAAATTTAAAATAAGTTTTTTCATTAAATCGATAGCTAAATCACGCTTTCCAAGCTTATCGTTTACAATAGCAGATTTAAAAATAGCGTCAGGAACTTTATTTTCATTAGGATAGTTATTTATTACATTATTAAAGGATTCAAGGGCTTTTTCCATATCACCAGTTTGAAAATATATCTCACCCATCCAGTATAGAGCATTATCTGCCAGACTATCCTCAGGGAAGCGAACAACAAAACTCCTGAATTTGTTCAAACTTTCTTCGTATCTATTACTCTTAAAAAGCTCAAGGGCAAGATTGTACAAAGTAGTCTTATCTGTTATATCATCTTCTATGTAAACTTTACTACCTTCCGCATTACTACTTTGAATCTTATTTTGAATATTTTCAGGTTTATTACCCTTAGATGACTCAAGCTGTTTTAATCTCTCATTTGTTTTACTCTCCAGAGATTTTATATCAGCTTTCAGAGTGAGTAGTGCCTCAGAGTTTAGCTTAGTATCTTCAGAATTGGTTTTTATTTTCCTATCTATCTCCCTCAGATTACTTTTTATATCAGAGATCTCTTTTTTTAGATCAACATTCTGAGCATTTAATTCAGCAACACTCTTTTTCAAAACCTCTATATCTGTATTGGCACAACCTATAAAAAGAAAAATAGATAGTATAATAAAACTTCTTAACATTATCTCAACTCCTTATAAAACATATTTATCAAGGGTATTTATCATTATACCCATATCAGGCTTACCTATAAAAGCATTGGCACCTATACCCATAACCTTTTTTTCATTCTCTTCACTGGCAAGAGATGAAAAAACAATTATGGGTATATTTTTATATTTCTCCATACCTCTAACCTGCTTTATTAAAAAGGTACCGTCAGCAACTGGCATTTCAAGATCTGTAATAATAGCGTCAGGTGTATCCTTGTCAAGTGCTTCTAAGAGCTTTTTACCATTCTCAAATGTTTTTACAATATACCCTGCACTTTCAAGATTTCTGTTCAAAAGTTTTCTAATAACGTCAGAATCCTCTGCAAGAAAAATCTTCTTTTTACTTCTTTTGCTTGATAAATTGTAATCTATATCAACATTAAGCATCTTAGTATTTGGATTAATTTCTGAGACTATCTTCTCAAAATCCAACAGCTGAACAAGTCTATTATTTATATTGACAACACCAAGCACAGAATTTGCAAGGTGAAAATCAGAAATACTTGAGTAGTCTTTAATATCTGCCCACGTAACCCTATGTATCCGTGTAATATCATCAACAATAAACCCATTGTATTGTAGATTAAAATAGGTAATAATAACCTTCGCAGTAGTGGCGTCGTAATCATATTTTAAATTAAGCCAATAAGCAAGATTTATTATAGGTACAATTTTATTTCTTATGTTTGCAGTTCCAACAATCGACGGATGAGCTTCTGGAACTCTTATAATTTCAGGGAACTTTATAATTTCCCTAACTTTAGCAACATTTATTCCATAATAGTTATCCTTATCACTTCTTATAATAAACTCAACAACTTCAAATTCATTTGTCCCAACTTCAAGTAAAATATTATGATCTAAAGCCATAACACCCCCTTAGAGATATATTAACATATCTTTAAACCAAATGCAAATAAAATAGTTAAAACAAAAGTTTTCATACAATATAATTCATTCATACTTCGAATTCAAGACCTACTTTGATCGGAACAAGCTTTTCACCTAGAACATTTTTCAGATAAATCATAGCTTCAATACCTGTACAATGTCCAGTATATATTTTTTTAACATCACATTTCAAAAGGTAGTCTGCAACCATCAATAACTCTTCACCACAACTTCTGAATAGGTGAAACCCACCTACCAGAGCATTTATCCTCACTCTGCCAAACTTTTCATAAAAATCTTTAATAATATTAATAATACCAGAATGTGAACAACCTGTAAAAATTGAATATTCTGAATTCTCTCGCACAACAAGGTACTGCTCATCAGAAAATATATCCTTCTGATATACCCCACTATGATACTGGAAAAGATTCTGGTCAGAATCAAAAGGTTCAGATCTAATTATTGTACCAGACAAAAAAAGATCTGGCAAAAATTCAACCAACCTTTCATTAAATATAAATTTATCCCTGTACCTACCATAAAAGTCTTTATTTATTCCTATATAATGATATTCACCATTCTGAGATCCCCTGAAATGATCAACTCCAATATCTTTGTGGGCATAAATGTTGATTTTACCGTTAAAAATAGAGGCAAGTCCTCCAGTGTGATCATAGTGACCATGGCTTAACACTATGCAATCCAATTTATTAAAATCTAACCCAAATATCTTTCCATTTTTAGCTATATGTTCTGTCTGCCCTGCATCAAAAAGTATATTTTTTCCATTAAAATTTATCCAGCAGGAGAAGCCATGTTCTGCACAAAGTTCAGCTTTATCAACATAGTTATCAATAAGAAATCTAACTTTCATGCTACCTCCAGATATAAGAATTTAATAAACTTACTATCGGAATAGTAATTAGGCAAGCTATTGTTGTAATAAAAATTGTTTCAGTAGCCAATTTATCATCCGATCTATATGTCTTTGCCAGCATAACAACCATAGTCATTGTAGGCAAACCAGAAACTATAGTCAATATTCCCACCTGAGTAGATGGTAAATAGTTTTTAAAGATACCAAAAAAAACTACTGGTATAATAATCATCTTTGATATGACTAAAACATAAATATGATATTTTCTGAGTATGCCGCGGTGTTCTATGAAACTTAAGGCTGAACCAAGGTAAATCATCGTCAGGTACTTGCTTGTACCCCCTATCCCATAAATTGTATCTGTGATAACTTTAGGTATTCTTATATTAAATAATAATACCATAATTGATATGAACAATGCAATTGTAGTAGGATTTATCATATTTTTTATCGAGCTTTTTATAGAATTTCCTGAAAGATGCATACTACACAAGTATACTCCAAATGTCCACAGAAGTGACATATCAACAAGGGTATAGATAGTTATTGAAACTCCAGCCAAAGAGTCTTTATAAACTTCATTTATGAGAGGGATACCTATAAAACCCATATTACCAAATGTTGAAAGAGCAATAAAAAGATAGAGTGAACTACCAGATAACTTAAATACCTTGCCAACCAAAAGACCTAATATAGGTAAAATCGAAAAAAGTAGCAAACATGCCAGCAAAAATTTCCATGAAAGGAGAATATCCTCTATTTTTAGGCCACTGCCAGCCACAACTGTAAAAATTAATGAAGGAAGAACTATTTTTACAATAAACCTCGCTAAATGCACAAGACCATCTTCGGTGATCACCTTTGTCTTTGATGCCAAAAAACCGATAAACATCAAAATTCCAAACAAAAATACCTGATTAATTATTACATTAAGATTGCCATTCATACTAAAAGAATTGCAGATAATTAATAAAAAATCAATATTTATGTTGATTTCTTTTAATTTTCGTATAAAAAATATTGAATGAGAAAATTACCAAAAATTAATACACTTGTTATAAAAATAGGTAGCAGTATCATCGCAGGGAAAGATGACATTGACAAAGTTTTTCTATCAAATTTGTCAGCTGTAATTTCAAATATAAAAAAAGATATACAGCATATTGTTATAGTTTCTTCTGGAGCAGTTGCAGCTGGATTTAAACACTTAGGGTTCCTGTCAAAGCCAAAGGATATTATTGACAAACAAGCTTGTGCCGCTGTTGGACAAGCTCGACTTATACAGTATTATGAAGAAGCATTTAAGAAATTTTCCATAACAGTAGGACAGATACTTATAACAAAGGACGATTTTGCCAATAGGAAAAGATACCTTAATGCAAGATCCACAATAAAAAAACTTTTAGACCTTGGAGTAATTCCGATAATTAATGAAAATGATACCGTTGTAATAAATGAGCTAAAACATGTGGATACTTTTGGCGATAATGACAATTTGTCTGCACTTGTGAGTGGACTGATAGGTTCAGACATGTTACTCATACTTTCGGATGTTGAGGGTCTTTTTGATAAAAACCCTTCAGAATTCCCTGATGCTAAGATGATAAAAGAGGTAAAATTCTTTAATGAGGATATTTTAAATGTAGCAGGTGATTCAATCTCAGGAGTCGGCACAGGGGGGATGAAAACAAAACTTCTTGCAGCCCGTAAAGCCCTCGACTCTGGATGCTTTGTGGGGATTATAAATGGCAAAAACCCTGAAAATATATCAAAATTTTTGTCCGGGGAGGATATAGGAACCTTCTTTTCCCACATAGAGGATCCGAAAAAGAGAAAAAAATTCTGGATAGCCTATGCGGCTACTCCAAAAGGTGAAATTGTAGTAGATGATGGGGCAGTCATTGCAATCTCGGAAATGAACAGATCTTTACTGCCATCAGGAATTACAGATATTACTGGAAAGTTTGGAATAGGTGATGTAGTAAAAGTCGTAAATATCTGGGGAGATGAGATTGCAAGAGGTAAAACAAGATATTCATCCTCCGATCTAAAAAAGATAAAAGGATTAAAAACAGATAAAATATCGGAAATTTTAGGATTTAAAATGAGTGATGAAGTCATACATATAGATGATCTCGTTATAATGAAACAGAATGGGGTGTGATATGGATATTTTTTTAGGTGCGAAAAATGCATCCAGGGAATTTTCATCTGTTGGATCCAATAAAAAAGATGAATTACTTATGAAAATATCAGAGCTAATAGATAAACAGAGAAAATTTATCCTTACGGAAAATGCAAAAGATATAGATTATGCAGTAAAAAACTCTCTAAAGGAATCACTCCTAGATAGATTATTATTGAATGAAAAAAGGATCGATTCAATGATAAATGGGGTAATGGAGATACAAAAACAGGATGACCCTGTTGGAAGTATTGAGATGGGGACAACAAGACCAAATGGGTTGATAATAGAGAAGATAAGGGTACCTTTGGGGGTGGTAGGGATAATCTATGAGTCCAGACCAAATGTGACAGTTGATGCTGCTGCCCTCTGTATAAAATCTGGAAATGTCTGTATTCTGAGGGGTGGGAAAGAGGCTGTACACTCAAATTTAGCCCTTGGTAAGATTATAAAAGATGCAATAATTAGTGCAAATTTAAATGAATATATTGTTAACGTGGTAGAGGACCCAAATAGAGAATTTTTAAATAAAATGCTAAAAGCAAAAGGGTTTGTAGATCTTATAATACCAAGGGGTGGTGAATCCCTTATCTCCTATGTTACTGAACACTCTTTGATACCTGTAATAAAACATGATAAGGGTGTTTGCCATGTTTATATAGATAATTTTGCACTTAAAGATATGGCAATAAATATTGCTCTAAATGCCAAAGTAAGTAGACCAGGAGTCTGCAACGCAATGGAGACGTTGCTTGTCCATCATGCAGTGGCAAATGAATTTCTAACTGAAATGGTAGAGATTTATCATAATAATTCTGTAGAATTAGTAGGATGCAAAAGAGCTCAAAAATTTAATCATGTAAAACCTGCAACAGAGGATGATTGGTACACAGAGTACTTATCCCTAAAACTATCAATAAAAGTTGTGGACTCATTATATGAAGCCATTGATCACATAAATAAATATGGTTCAGGACATTCTGAGGCAATAGTGACAGAAAACTATTCAAATGCTATGGAATTTCTAAAGAGAGTTGATGCTGCTGCAGTCTACGTGAATGCTTCAACAAGGTTTACAGATGGAGGGGAATTTGGACTTGGAGCAGAAGTTGGAATAAGCACTCAAAAGCTTCACTGTCGAGGCCCTATGGGGGTAAAAGATTTAACTACAACCAAATATATAATTTTTGGAAATGGTCAGGTAAGGGTATAGGATAAATTGAATAAAATATTACTATTTGGTGGAACATTCGATCCCATTCATAAAGGGCATATAAATTTGTTGGTGGAGATACAACGTATCTTTGATTTTGACAAAATATATTTAGTTCCATCTAAAATACCACCACACAAAAAAAGAAAAATAGCTCCAGATAAAGATAGGGTAAAAATGATAGAATTGGCGATATCAGATTTACCTGCAGATAAATTTTTTATATCCGATGTTGAAATCAACAGTCAGAGGGTATCATACACATACAATACACTTTCCAATTACAATCAATTCTATAGTCCAAAAGAACTCTTTTTTCTTGTAGGAAGTGATATATTTTCCACTATAAAAACATGGTACAAATGGGAAGAACTTTTAACTCTCTCAAATTTTATCCTAATAAATAGACCAGGATGCCCCTTTAATGAAATGTTACAAAAAATACCTGCAAAATTATTAAAATACATTATCCTTTATGAAGATTTTGAATTTGGGATGTCTTCTAAAATAATTTTGACAAAGGTTAATGAAATACCAATATCAAGTACTCAAATAAGAAGATCAATAAAAAATGGGAAATGTAGCAATTTCTTAGATGAAAAAGTTTACAATTATATAATAAAAAATAAGCTTTACATGGAGGAATGATGAGCACAGAGATGTTAAAAAAGATAGCTGACAAATTATCAGAAAAAATGGCAGAACATATCGTCATTTATAAGATAAAGGATGTATCTTCCATAGCAGACTATCTGATTATATGCACTGGTAACTCAGATACACACATAAAAAGCCTTGCAGACTACTCAGATGAGATATGTAAGGAATTAGGACTGGTGAAAATCAATTCAGAGGGGTATGGAGTATCAAAGTGGGTATGTTTAGATTTTGGAACTATAATGATACATATTATGGGGAAAAATGAAAGGGAATATTATAAACTTGAATCAATATGGGGAAGTTGTGACAAAATTGAGTTTGAGTAAATGTTTAAAATAGCTCTATTTGAACCAGAAATACCGCAAAATACAGGTAATATAGCAAGACTTTGTGCAGGTACCGATACAGAACTTATTTTAATAGGTAAAATCGGTTTTTCACTTTCTGACAAATACCTGAAAAGGGCTGGTCTTGATTACTGGGAGCATGTATCCATAAATCTGGTGGAAAGTTTTGAAGATTTTGAAAAGATTTACCCGCCAGAAAAATTTTTTTATGCTTTAATAACAAAATTTGCTGAAAAAACTTACAAAGAGATACCCAACCAAAAAACAATTCTGATATTTGGCAATGAATCCAGTGGACTACCAGAAAATATAAGAAAAAAATATTTTGATAAAACTTATAAAATACCTATGAACAAGAAAATACGAAGTCACAATTTATCAAATTCTGCTGCAATAGTGCTTTATGATCTTATCAGCAGAAATAACTTTATGGGGTTAAGCTAATATTATGTTAGAAGTTAGGTTTAAACATTTTGATGAAAAACTGCTGGAGATAATTGAAGATTCAGGGTTACAAATAATAGAGGAAGATTTCAAAGGAGAAATCTCATATACTATTTATTGTAACAAAGATGATCTAAATAAATTTTTAGATTTAATTATTGATAGCTATGAAATTAAAGATATACAGGAAACTGGCTGGGAAACTAAATGGAGAGATTTTATAAAACCTGGAAATCTTACACCAAACATACGATACATCTTTGAAAAAGAAGACACAACAGATCCAAAAACTATACTTATAAACCCATCCCTTGCCTTTGGCACAGGTACACACCCAACCACGCAATTGGCAGCTACACTACTTGAAGAGGTATGCAATAACAGATCTGTAATTGATATAGGGTGTGGTAGTGGTATTCTCTCGATAGCTGCAAAACTATCTGGAGCATCTAAAATTTATGCTTTTGACAATGACTCAAATGCCCTTATAAATACCAAAGAAAATATTATGCAAAATAAAGCCGATAGCATAATTATATGGGCTGGTAGCACAGATTCTCTAAAAACTGACTTTAAAGTAGAGATCGTAGTTGCCAATATAATTTCATCCGTTCTTCTATCAATACAAAAAGATATTTTGAGAATTTCACCAGAATATGTTATAGTTTCAGGTATATTATCATCTGAGCAAGATAATTTTACTTCAGACTTCCTTAAAGGTTTATATTCAATAGATAAGTTTATTTTAAAAGATGATTGGTTAGGAATAAGATACAGGAGGATTCATGACTGAAAAACTAAAAAGATTTTTTGTAGAAAAAGAGTTGAGTGACGAACTTGAAATAGATGAAGATCTTTACCACCAATTGAAAAATGTTTTAAGAATGAAAATAGGTGATAAATATATATTTATGAACGAAAAAGAGATTGGTGAATACCAATTTTATTTTGGTATGAAAAAGTCCGGAATATTCAATATCATAAACAAGAGCCCTCTTGAACAGATAGATTACAACCTTGATGTCTATTTAAGTTTATTGCAGAGGGAGTATCTTGACTTCACTGTCGAGAAAATGGGAGAAATAGGAGTAACAAGTATAACACCTATTATTACAAGGCGTTCAATTCAATCAATAAATTCAAATACCTTAGACAGAATGAAAAAATTACTTTATAAAGGTATTTTACAGGCAGAACATAACTTTTTTCCAACATTAAATGAACCATTAGAGCTAAAAGATATTATGCCAAAAACAGATAACAATTTTTTATTATATGAAAGGGAATGTAAAAAATCAAAGATAAATCTTAGCTCAAAAAATGTCAGCATTTTAATAGGTCCTGAAGGTGGACTTGAAAATATTGAACTTGATACAATGAAGGATAAGGGTTTTCATATCGTTTCACCAATTAATGGAGTCTTAAAAGCTGAAACAGCAGCTATTATATTTGCTGGATATTTTAAAATAATGATAGATACATACTGATATGGTTTTTGATGATAAAGACTATTTTTTCATGAATGAAGCAATAAAAACAGCAAAAAAAGCCCTTAAAATAGGTGACATACCTATAGGTTCGATACTGGTAAAGGATGGAAATATCATTGGGAGAGGGTACAATAAAAAATTTTTAACAAAGAATCCACTTGACCATGCTGAAATTATTGCAATGAAAAAAGGTAGCATAAAAATTGGCGATTGGCGACTAAACGGATGTACCCTTTATTCAACTATGGAACCATGTGTAATGTGTGCTGGAGCAATACTACACTATAGAGTTTCAAAGGTGATCTTTGGATGTCTGGAACCAAAATTTGGTGGAGTTGTCTCAAATGACAGAATTTTTGATATAAAAACCCTTAATCATAGAGTAGAATATTGTTATGGCATATATGAAGAAGAGATAAAAAATATGATTAAAGAGTTCTTTCAAAAAATAAGAAAAAAAAGTTTATTCGATTAGAACTAATCGAAATCCTACAGCATCTCAACCCTCACCTGAATCTGAATATGTTCTATTTTCAATAATTAAATCCTTTGCTTTACTGTTCCAACCTCCCCCCTTTATAACATATTTATTAGGAGAGATCTCATTGTCTACCCACTCCCAAACATTCCCTGACATATCATACACTCCACGATCATTTGGAAGCCTGGATTTAACTACCTCTGAAGATTCGGAATTAAATATAGCATAATAAGATAGATTATCCATAGAATCAGTTCCTGACCATCTTGTACGATTTTTTCCCATTGCAACAAATTCCCACTCATATTCCTTTGGTAATCTAAATCTTTTCCCGGTTTTCTTAGATAGCTTTCCTATAAAATCATCCACATCATTCAAAGTTGTACTATCCAAAGGATAGTCTCCACCCCTTTTTAAATGTGAAGGGTTGTAACCCATGATTTTTTCAAATAAATTTTGAGTAACTTCAGAATCTAAAATATAAAATTTTTCAAAACATATTTTATCAATATTGTTATACTTTGATGCTGCCAGAGTATCAAGACAACCAGCATCTATCTTAACAAAATGTAAAGTAATATTATCAACAATTAAAAAGAGATCAGAGTCTTTCGAATAAGACAGATATGACCAAAAAAGGAACAAAATTATTAATAATATTCGCATAATTTAAATATGGTGGGCAAAAGCCCACCAGCTACCTTGATGTTTCTATAAGGATTCTATACATATCAAACTTTTTAAGATTATATTTCCCAAGATTCTTAATTGCATTGGCAAGATATATTGTCTTTTCTGGATATTCGACGACAACTTTATCAATACCTTTATCATTTACACTTAAAACCCAGCTAATATACTGCAAATCATTTTTAAGTTCTAAAAGCTTATTAAGATCGTTATTACCAGCCAGAACAACTTCTACAGTTCTCTTATTTTGACCTTTAATTTTTTCTACAACCACAGATATCAGCTCATTGGATACATTAGAAGCTAAGTTTTCAAGCATGTTATGAGTTGCATCCTCAGGGGTAGGTCCCTGCCCCCTACCAGAAACATATCCACTGGCAACGATCACTTTTTGACCATTTTTATCACCAATAAGTCTGTAGGTAAGCCTTCCAGTGACAACATTAAAGGGCAAAGAAACACCATACCCTATATTCTTACCCTGTCCAGCAGAAAGTGTAGTATCTACCTTACCAATTAGTATTGCTCCAGATAAAAACTGATATGATATATTTCTAAAGGTACTAAAATTATTGTTTTTTAGAGCATTGTCAATTTCATTCAGGCTGTACTTATTACCAAGGGAAGCAATATCCACCACATCAAAACCCTGCCCGACAAGTTCGTTGATCACTTTCTCAGAAAGTGCTGTTGTTTCATCTACCTTCTTATCAGGAAAAATTACAGGGATATAAAAAGCCACTGATGTATTTTTGGCAAAGATAGACACAACTTTTTGAGCTTCAACAGGTGATATATTAGCAGAAATCTTAACCCAATAAATATCTTTATCTTTCCCTTCATCTAAAATTTTATAATCTTCAACAAAACCTTTCACCTCAGATTTTATTGCTTCATCTACAAGAGTGGCATTCTGTAGAATAGTTTCAACCTTCACCTGAACACCTGCAGCTGCCTCAAGAGCTGCCCATTTTGCACGAGCAATAGCTTGAAACTTAGCAGAAGCAACATCATTATTAATTATATTTGCCTCACCAGTTGCAGTGACAGATTTAGTTGCAGCAATTGTAAGAATAGGGAAAATACACAACAGGAACAATATAACTATCTTTTTCATACACACCTCTCAAACATAGAGGGGGGTTGCGCCCCCCCTACTATTACAAAAACAATTAAAACATCTTTTTCATGAAACCCTGACCCTCAAGAGGAGCCCTTTTTATAAGTGTACCTATCTTGAGCCTCTTGACCTGTTCTGGTTTACCTTCTATTTTTATCCATGCACTGTTTTCATCAACCTGATTAGAAGTGATCATCTCCACATCTATTTTACTCTTTG
>JAIWOA010000097.1 GCA_020217115.1 Calditerrivibrio sp.
GTCAAATCCGATGAAATTAATTCATCCGCAAGGTCTTTAAACTGCACAACGTTAGTCGTAAAGATAAAGACATCCGGGTTAAAATTAACAAAAAATTAAAACTCTACTTGAAAAGTGAATATACTAAAAGAGAAGGAGAAAATGTTTATGAAAGCATAAGGAACATAAAAGAGTCCTTAGTTTTAGACTATATGTCAGAGGACCTGAGGGTATCTATAGTACCTGCAATGGGTTCAGAGAAAATATTGGTAAACAAAATAAAAAATTTTATTCTTTCGATAGCAAAGTTGTTTATGTTAACAACAATTTAGATCTCAAATATGTTGTAGAAACTATAGATAAGATAGGGGTGGATAGGGAAAAAATTTATTCAAAAATCTTAATTATAAATTCCTTATGCCAAACTATTCTTTAAATTTTGATTATACTTATAATGATACTAACTCTATATTTGAATCTTATAACCCTTCATTGACCTATATTATATATAAAGTTTTCCCTAAGGATCAGCCCTATTTGATTATTGATATTGGTTTAAAATTTGACAAAAACAAAACACAAGTTTCTATAAATAATGAACGTTACTATTTTACAAAGGTAACTTATAAACCAACAAATCGTTTTGAAACTATTTTATCATACGAAAAATCTATAGTAAAAAATAGTAGCCAGAAAGATGTTGGAGATGATTATGAATTTATCTTGAGATTTAAAACAAAAGTGTTTAACTAAGTATCGGTTATAGAAACAACAATATAATATATAATAATCAAAGGAGAGATGAAAATGTGGTATATTTTCAAATTGATAAGTCTTTTAATTACAATGCTCGCGTTAAATAGCTACAGTTGGGGAAGTGAGACAGTAATACACAGTAAATTATTGGCAAAGGTGGGTAGTGAGGAGATATATAATTTTGAAGTTGAAAACTTTGTAAATAAAGTTATTCCAATAGAAAATGCACATGCCAAAAGCCTTAACAAAAAGATTTATTGGGATAATGCTCTTAGTGAAGCTATCAATGCCAGATTATTAGTTTTATATTCCATAAAATATGAAAAAAATTGTACAAAAAAGCTGAAAATAAAGCTGAAGATATGTTAAAAATACTGAAAAAAAGATTCAAAAATGAAAATGATTATGTTGAAGCTCTTGTAAATACAGGTATAACCGAGGATAAACTAAAAAAAATATATATCGATCTTAATATTGTTGGAGTTTTTGAAGAAGACTTTAAAAGTAGGGGTATCCCAGATAAAGAAATAAAAGAGTATTATGAAAATAATAAAAATATGTTTATGACTGGTGAGTCTGTAATTGTATCAAATTGCTTAATAAGTGGAGACGCAAGAGAATTGAATCAAAAACAGATGGAAGAAAAGTATAATATCGCCAAAAAAGTTGTAGAACTGATGAAAAATAAAAAGTTCAGCGAAGCAAGGAAATATTGTGCAGATAAGCCTTATCCTGAAGAAGATCGAATATATAAGTTTTCTAAGGGTTATAATGTTGAAGATATATTAAAATTAGGTAAAGAAGATATTGGTGGCCCTTACAAAAATATATATGGATATTTGGTAATATATGTAAAAGATAAAAAGAAATCTGAACTGCTTCCATTGAAAGAGGTTAAAAATGAAATAGAGACTATAATGTTAAATAAAAAGTTCAGAGAATATTTAGAAGATCTTTTAAGGAAGGCTCAAAATGAGAATACTGTTGTTATTACTACCAATAATAGTTAACAGCTGTGCATTAAAAGATAGTAATGTAGATATTTTTACGAGATTTTTTTGGCCAGATATAACTAACCCAAAAATATCTTTAGTTGAGATAATAAACAGTGAGAAGATATTAGAGAACCGTAGTTTCTTGAAAAAATTTTTTGGTATAGAGCCAGATGTAACTATTATGCATAGACCTTTTGCTATAGCAGCAGATGATGAATATGTTGCAATAAGCGATTTACAATTTGGTATGATTTTTCTCATTGATAAAAAAAATTATAGTTTAACTACAATCAGTAGTCTTAAAGGTAGGAGTTTTAAGTCTGTTGTAAATTTAGATATAAAAGACAAAAAATTATACATAGTTGATTCAGACAGTAATATTATAGGTCTATATGATATATTAAATAAGAAAGAGCATATATTTAATATTCAAACCGAGAAACCAGTTGCTATAAAGGTTGATAATTTAAATAAACTTATGTTTATCGTGGATATAAAAAGAGATATTGTAGTTATAACAGATTTAGAAGGGAATATCTCAGGAGAGATAAAAGGGGATATGAATTACCCAATAGATATAGATATAATACCGTCTAAAAAAAGACTTTACATACTTGATGCTTTTAACCATAGAGTAAAAATATATGGTTATAATGGGAATTTTGAGAAGTCTTTTGGAAGTATCGGGAACAAACCTGGTTATTTTGCAAGACCAAAAGGTTTATGTGTAGACCAGTATAGCAGGGTATATATAACCGATGCTGAATTTGATAACATACAAATATTTAATAGTGAAGGTGAGCTATTATATTTTATAGGAGGAAATGGTATAGAGTTTGCTAAATTTAACATGATAGGTAAAGTATACTGTTATAAAAATGAAATATTAGCAAGCGATATATTTAATTCTAGGGTTCAAATTTTTAATAGTTTTGAATAGATTTATGGGGGCAATATGAGAAGATTTATTAGCATGTTTGTTATTTTGCTAAGTTTGACTGTATATGCAGGTATAGAAAATACTAAGCATAATTTTTCTAAGACAGGACCTGGTACAATAAAGTCATCTATAGAAGATAGGGTATGTATTTTTTGTCATACCCCACATAATGCATCATCTGTTGCTCCATTATGGAATAGAAATCTTAGTTCTACAACATACACTCTATATTCTTCTGGTGGTTCACCTACATTGAACGCAACTCTTTCTCAACCGACTGGGAACTCAAGATTATGTTTGTCATGCCATGATGGTACTATAGCAATAAATCAGATATATTCAGGTAGTACTACGGCAACTGATCTTAATATAAAGATAACTGGAACCTCTAATATAGGTAATGTTTTAACAGATGATCATCCTATATCATTCGATTATACATCCACATTAGCTTCCTCAGATACACAACTCAACAGTCCAGCTAGTATACCGTCAATAATAAAACTCCAAAATGGAAGAGTTGAGTGTACTTCATGCCATGACCCTCATACAGAGACTGTTTTTTTTCTAAGAAATGGAGATAGGTTAGCTTTGTGTAGCTCTTGTCATAATAAAAAAGATGGTAGTATCTTGTTTAGCAGTTCAGTACATAATGTTGTATATAGTGAATCTCCAATATCATCATCATATGCATGTCAAAGTTGCTATAAACCTCATAATGCAAAGGATATGGTTAATTCATCAAGCACAAAACAATTACTAAGGGGAATAGAAGAAGACCTTTGTTTTGTATGTCATGGTACAAGGGGATCTATGCCAGGGGCTCCTGTAACAGTTTATGGTGTAAATCTGGGGATAACTGGAAGAAACCTCAATTTGCAACTATTATTTGATACAACTTCTGGATATCTTGTGCAATCTGGTACAGTTACAAGATATGTTAATAAATCCCATGATGTGGTTTCATCTGCACAGACTGGAAACAATACTAAACTTGAGTGCAGGAACTGCCATGCTGTGCATGGAATTAAAAGAGATGATATAACAACTACTAATATCATTGATTCTATTGTAAATCCTGACACCCTTCAGCCATTTCAGCCATCAAATACGTCCGGATATAATGGAACAAGTAACTATTGGAAAAAATTTTACCAAATGAATGAATATTGCGCTATATGTCATGATGGATCATTCCCATCTAATCCCAACAATAGAGTAGATCTAACAGTGTCCACTGCAACGGGGAAATCACCAATGGCAGTAAGTAGTTTCTATAGTAATACGATACATGGTCGAAAAAACATACCCTGTTTAGCATGTCATGACCCACATGGGGGTAATTATTTTAGTATTGTCAGAGAATTAAACTGGAACATAGACGGTGGAGCTCCTTTTCCTACTAAAAATGCATCAAGAACACTCACAAAAACTAATATAAACGTTACTGCAGTTACTGGTGGATTTGACTTTACAGGGATATGTGGTGGCACATGTCATGTATCAAATCATAATAATGGGAAAAATTGTTTGCAATGTCATTATCATGGGAATAGACTTTGATAAGTTAAATTTTTGTAAGGAATTACCAGATATGAAATTGTCGTAATTATTTATGTAGTTGTAAATATTTTCAAAATCTAATTGGTCATTAAACTTTAACCCCACTTTTTTTTCTAGTGACCACACTACTGTTCCTTTCAACGTATTTTGGTTGTTATTTTTATGTTTGATATCTGTATTATTTATAGATAATTTTGTCCCTTTATTGTAGCTTTCTATACTTATATCTTCATCAATTAAAATGTTGTGTTCTGAATCTATTTCAACTAAAGCGCCTACTATACTTAAATTAATTATCTCACCAAAAAATTCTTTATCTTTATAAAGAATTTTACATGGTAATTTAGTTACAATCCTATTAAACTTTCTATTATCATGGTCATTTATTTTTGTTGAACTAAAAGCTTCAAAGAAATTAGTATCCGAATTGAAAAACTTACATTTATAATTTACACATGTTGCACATCTTGATGCAAAATCTGTAGTTTTTTTCCTAACTTCAGTGATTTTTTTAAACATAAATTCATTTAACATCATTATATGTGTAGATTTGCATTCATCAAAGAGTAGATAAATTGAACAGATACTGACATCATCCTCAATTTTATGGTATGAGCAACCAATAACTTTACACTCCATGATATTATTTTAATCAAATTTTGTGCCATAGTTAGTAAGTTATCTTATTTTTTCCAGACATTTTTGAAATGTATAATCTCTTATCTGCAAGTTCGATTAGATCTTCTAACTTTTTAGTTTCAATGGTATCAGAAACTCCCCCACTAAGTGTTACATTTAAAATTAAGTCATTGTATTTGATATCCATATTTGAAACAGCATTATTTATCCTTTGGGCAATATTAAAGGTTTCTTTTCGATCTGTTTTTGGGCAGATCAGAAGAAACTCTTCACCTCCATATCTACCAATATAATCGTACAATCTAACGTTATTTTTCATAATTTCTGCAACTGTTTTTAATACATAGTCACCACATTGGTGGCCGTAACTATCATTTATTTTTTTAAAAAAATCGATATCAAAAAGTACAATACTTAGTGGAATATTTAATCTTCTATGTTTAATCAACTCTATATTTAGCTTTTCAAATATCTCAGATCGATTAAATAATCCAGTGAGTTGGTCATAAATTGACTTTTCCTTAACTTCAAGATAGCGTTTTCTGAGGTTATTTTCCATAGCGATTACTCTTTTGGCTGAAATTAGTTTTGCTTTCAATTCCTGGAAGGAAAAGGGCTTAGTTATATAATTGTCAACCCCATTTTCATATGCCATTATTATAGAGTCATTGCTTTTTTCTCCTGTAATCATAAAAATATATATATACCTATCTTTAACCGATTCCCTTATGATTTTAGAAAATTCTACACCTGTTATTCCAGGCAAATTCCAATCAAGCAATATTAATTGTAAATTATTATCAGACTCTATAATAGGCATAGCATCTTCAGCACTCTTTGTCTTGTAAATTTTATAGAAAATGTCACTAATATATTTACATATAAGTTCTCTAGATTCTTTGTCATCTTCAACTATTATAACAGAGATGTCCATGGCGAATCTTAACATAATCATTACAATTATTCAATGAAAATATGTTCATGTTCACAAATAAGTGTGTGGATATTAACTAACATGACTTGTGTATAAATTTTAAAAAAGTAAAAAAATTGATTATTATGTCTAATATTAGATGAATTCTTTCTTATCCCTCATGTAGAAAGATGCCTTAATCTTAAAACATTCCTCTATAAAGTACAAAAATGGCAGGATACTTGGAACTTCGTTAAACCTAACTTCGGCATCACTATGAATGGAATGACACATTATCAGAAACTTAAAGCATCTAATTCATTGATACATCATCATATCTTAAAAATGCCTACTATCCTCATGGAACACTTGTTTAAATTTAGCTTTGACCTTTTTAATGATCTTATGCTAAAATATACTGGTCAATATGTCTATACCAAGTTCCGAAAATTTTTAATTAGATATTAACACATTCTTTTTTTTCAAAAATCTATCGAGCATCTCTCTTGCTTCCTTTAAACTATAAGGTTTTAAAAGGTGATCATCAAAACCGTAATCTTTTAAATTTTGCAGTACAGGGTCATCAGAGTATCCAGAAGAGACAACAAAATAGCTTTCAATCCTCATCTCCTTTAATCTTTTAATAGTTTGTGATCCATTCATCCCATTTCTGATAGTTAAATCTAAAACGATAATATCATAATTATCTTTTTGAACAGCTTCTAATACCTCCTCTCCATTGGCAAAGGTCTCTGTCTTACAATTTAGAGCTGACATGAGGAGTTCAAAGGAATCCCTCAAAAAATCTTCATCATCCATATATAATATCTTTATATCTGAGGCGGTTATTTTTGAAACACTTTCTTTTATATAACTATTTTGATGACATTGATCTTTATTTAGATTTTTTAATAGAATTATAAATTCACATCCATCAGGGTGATTTACAAAATTTATGTACCCATTATGTTGTTTTATTATGGAAAATGAGGTTGCAAGACCTAAACCTGTTCCATTTGATTTTGTGGTGTAAAAAGGTTCAAAAACTTTATCTCTTATATTTTCTGGTATTCCAGGTCCACTATCTTTTATAGATATTTTTGCATAATTCCCACCTTCTACCCCATATTGGTTTTCTTTACTTAGCTCAAAGGTTGAAATGTCTATTTTTAAATGTCCGATATCATTCATTGCCTCCCTCGCATTGATAACTATATTGGATATAACCTGACTGAATAACCCTTCATCGATCATACAGCAGACACAATCATCTGAAAGAGTTAATTCAAGTGAGATATTACTGCCTTTAAGAGAAAATTCACTTACACTCTTTATAATATTGGTTATACATGTTTGTTTTATTACTGGTGAGCCACCTTTTGCAAAGGTTAAAAGCTGTTTTGAAAGGTTTTTACTTTTTTCTATAATAGTCTCCATCTGTTCTGCGATATTAGATATCTCTTTATCATCTTTTATTTTAAGAACATTTACATAGTTTTGTATTGCTCCGAGGTAGTTATTAAAATCATGGGCAATTCCAGATGCCAGTCTTCCTATCGCTTCAATTTTATCAGACTTTATTAGCTGATCATTAATTCTTTTTTCCTCAGTTATATCTCTTATAACTATTACTGCTACAGAGATATTTGAATCATAGTTATATATCGGTTGTATTGAACATTCAATATCAATTTTACTGTCACCTTTCTTTATATAAAGATCTTTCAAGGTATCTTCATTGTACCCCTTTTCAATTACTTTGTGGATATCAAATTTTTGTTTGGAATTATCGTTAATAGTATAAATCTCCACATATTCTAACTTTGAATTTATAAAATCTTCAGATATTACATTTTTGGCAGCATTGTTCATATATATAATAACACCTTCTCTGTCTGTTACGATCACAAGCTCCTGTATGGAGTTTAAAATGCGATTTAGCTTATCCTTCTCGACGCTAAGTTTATATGATGCCAACCTTAACTCCTCACTGAGTTTTATAAGATCCGTTTGTTCTATAATCTGAAATAGGGCAAGTATATCTCCATTTAACTTAAAGGGTATACCTATGGCTTCAAAATACCTGACCTCCCCCTTTATTTGTAGATCATATAAGAAATTAACCTTTGCTTTGTTTATAATAACATCATCGATATAATATACGAAAAATTCTGCCTTTTTACTATCAAAGAGCTCTTCAACCTTTTTTCCTATGACAGCTTCCCTTGGCATAAGCAGAAGGTCATCTCTTTTAGCCAAAATATCAATGTAGGTATGATTTTTATCTACTATAAATATTACGCTGGGTACTGAATTTAATATTGTATTTAATTTCTCTTCTGAAGCTTTTAGCTTTTCTACTATTTGGGTTAGTGTTGATGTCTTTTCTAACACTCTTTTTTTTAATATTTTGTTAAAAATAAAAAGTATTATGATGATTAGTATAAATATTGATGTAACATATTGTCCATATTTAATAAAAAAATGAGTAACAATATTTTCTGAGTACCCTGTATCATACATGTACCGAAGGCGCTTGTAATAATATGAATTCTGATCTTCTATCAAAGTCGTTAACCCTTTGTCTATCTTATTTTTGGTACTGTTATCCAACCCTTTTCTATAGGCAAAATGTACACTAATGGGTTGAACAAAGATATTTGTAATTTTTATTTCTGAACTATTGGTTGTAAAAGTAAAAGATTTTCCAACGAGGGCAGCATCTACCTCACCTTTTAATATCTTATCTAAAGCTTCTATATAATTGTCCACATCTACTATTTCATAGTTAAATTTAAGAGATTTCATAAGATGGTATAGTCCGTATGATCCGAAGAAGTATATATCATTTTTCTGAATTGCCAACCTTGTATTATTAAGATCTGAAATATCATTTATTTTTTTATCTTTCCTTGTTATTATCTGCCCCCAATTGGTAAATATAGGTTTTGCGGAGAAATCCATAGTTTTTAGCCTTTCTTCACTGTAACCTATTGGCATAAAAATATCTATTTCACCCCTCTCAAGCTGGCTGTAAAGGTCCTGCCATTTACCTTTAATGAATGTATATTTTATATTTTGACTATCAGCTATATAATTAAAAATGTCTGGGGCAAAACCCTCAATTTTTTCATTTTTAGTGATAGATAGGGGTGGATTGTTCCATATGCCTACCCTTAACTCTTTGGAGTATGCCTGATGGCAAAACAGAATTGTTAAAACTACTATCCATATCGATTTCATATAAAGATTATAACTTTAAAAAAAATTATGTCAATGATATGTATAGTTGTATGCATATATTAAAAGATATAAACTATAAGATATTGTACAAATCACAAATAAATAAAAAGTTTTTCATTTTAGTTAAATAATATAAAATAAGTTATATTAATTAAATTAAAAGATAATTATTTTACAATTTATTACACTCTAAAACTATAAAACTATTTTTTGTTTTTATACTATATTTATTGTTTTTCTTGAATTGTCTTGTTTTTTGTTTTAATGATTTTAATCTTTTAGTCAATCTTTTGGAGTGGATCTATGGGCATTAATTATTTTAAAGAATTCAAACCTAAAACAATATCTATTTTGCAAAAAAAAGGGTATAACTTAAATAATCTTATCTCTGATATTGTGAGTGGTCTAATTGTAGCTATAATAGCTTTACCTTTATCCATGGCATTTGCTATAGCAAGTGGTGCTTCTCCAGAAAAAGGTCTATACACAGCCATAGTGGGTGGGATGATTATATCCCTTCTTGGTGGCAGCAGATACCAGGTGGGAGGTCCTGCTGGTGCTTTTATAGTTGTTGTATACGGAATTATTTATAGGCAAGGTTTTGATGGGCTTTTGATAGCAGGTTTTATGTCGGGTTTAATTTTACTATTAATAGGTTTTTTTAAATTGGGATCTGTTATTAAATTTATACCTTACCCGGTTACAAAGGGCTTTAGTGCAGGTATTGCTGTTATAATATTTGTAACACAGCTAAATGATTTTTTTGGAATGGAGATAAAAAAAGTACCTTCCGAATTCATCGAAAAAATCGTTGTTTATGCTGAAAACCTACATAGGATTGATTTCTATACAACATTAGTTGGGCTGCTATCAATATTTATAATCATATTTTCAAAAAAGATAACACTAAAGGTTCCTGGCCCATTTTTGGCTGTTGTATTTGGAATCGTTTCTGTTTATCTTTTTAATTTACCAGTTGAAACTATTCAGGATAGATTTGGTTCAATACCTAACAATTTGCCATCACCAACCTTGCCAGTATTATCGCTGGAAAAAATAAGGTTATTGTTGCCTGACGCCATAACTCTTGCCGTACTTGGAGCTATAGAATCTCTGTTAAGTGCAGTTGTTGCTGATAGTATGACGGGAGATAAACACCGATCAAATATTGAATTGGTTGCCCAGGGGGTAGCTAACATGGTAGTACCTTTGTTTCAAGGTATACCTGCTACAGGTACCATTGCGAGGACAGCTACCAATATAAAAAATGGTGCTTTTTCACCTTTGAGTGGAGTTTTTCATTCATTATGGGTATTAATTTTCATGTTATTGTTATCACCTTTGATAGTAAAGATCCCTTTTGCAACACTTGGAGCTATTTTGATCATTGTCTCATACAATATGAGTGAAATCGAGCATATTAAAAAGCTTTTCAAATCCCCTAAAAGTGATATAGCTGTTTTTTTAACAACTTTTATACTTACAGTAATTATAGATCTTAACGTTGCAGTTCAAGCAGGTATGATTCTTTCCGTTTTATTATTTATGAGGAGAATTATAAATATTACGGAAGTGAGAGAATTAAATTTATCCTTAGACAAAACAGAAGAATTTATTGACGATACATTGGAAGATAAAGATGCTATCTACAATAAAAATGTTCCAAAAGGGGTTGATGTATACGAGCTAAACGGACCATTCTTTTTTGGGGTTGCAGAAAAGGTAAAAAATATGCTCATATCACTAAATATTAATCCAAAGATATTTATACTTAGAATGAGAAATGTACCTATGGTAGATGCTACAGGGATGCATGCCCTCATTGAGATATGTTCCTCTTATAAAAAAAGAGGGATAACAGTTATCCTCTCTGGTGTTTCTGACTATGTTAGATCTCTCCTTATTAAAGGTGGTGTCCATGAGATCATAGGTGAGGAGAATATAGTTGACCACATAGATAAAGCCCTTGAATTGGCAGAGAGGTATTTGATAAAAAGAGGCTAATTTTTTTTGAGCTTTTTAAGTATACTTTCTACCATCTCCCCCACTATGTCATCAAGAAGTTTTTCTGCTGATTTGGCTTGAATTTCGACTTTCATTATGCTTTTTGGTTTTCTCTCATCAGCATTTATAGCCTTAGAATCCCTCATCATTTCTGATGTCCATACAACTTCCCCAGATTCAATATTTATAAGTTTTGCAGTTATATGTGTCTTTGCATATAAAACAAAATTATCCTCATGTCTTCTCCTTTCTTCAAAGCTAAAGACAGATCCTGTCATAAGGTATTGAGCTCCAAGCTGCTTAAGCTTTACCTTTGTTTTTTCATCAAGACTTCCCATCATTTCAAGATTTCCTTGAAAACCGATCTCTTCAAAAACCTTTTTGGTGTTGTTCCTATCTATAAGCTTGAATTTATTTGTCTGTATTATCTCTACGGAAAATTTTTCTGCTACCTTTTCTCCCAGACTACTATGTACTCCTACATTTTTAAAATTTAAGACTGCAAGTGTAGCAGCCCCATCTATCTTAAAATTATCGGAAACCCTGACTTTGTTTATATTATCAGCGCAGCTAAAGAGTAAAAAAAATGACATAAAAATGATAAAATATCTCACATTGCCCCCTTTTGTTAAAACTATTTTCATACTAAGCAAAAATTTCTTAAAATGCAAGGTTAATTATTGAAAAAACTCTATTATAGTGTTATAATACAGTGACAATGAGGTGTGGTATGGAAAGATTATGGGCCCCATGGAGGATGAAATATATTGATGGTACACATAGGGATGATGGTTGTATCTTCTGTAAGAAGCCTTTAGAAAATGATGATAAAGGTAATTTGATTGTTTATCGAGGTGATTACGTTTTTGGTATTATGAATCTTTTTCCATATACAAACGGTCATACAATGGTAGCTACCTACAGGCATACAGCTATATTTGAAGAGCTTTCTCAGGATGAGGTTTTAGAGATGCATATTGTAAGCTCAAAGATCATAAAGGCAATTAAGCTTACGATGAGACCAGAAGGTTTCAATCTTGGGTTTAATCTTGGGAGAACAGCTGGAGCTGGTATCGCAGATCATATACATTTTCATATTGTTCCCAGATGGAATGGTGATACGAATTTTATGCCAATTATAGGAGAGGTGAAGGTGATATCAGAACATATAGAGAAAACATATGATAAGATCATCGAAGGTCTTAAGGAGATAAAATGAGGGTAGTATATACCATAATAAAAGTTGTAATTCTTCTAATTGTGATACTTTTTGCAGCTCTTAATATACAGTCTGTTGAAGTACGTTATTTTATAGGTAGAGATCCTATCCCTATGCCTCTTTTTGTAGTAATAGTGCTCTCTTTTTTATTGGGTATGGGAGTTTTCTGGCTGCTTTCAATAAAAAGGAATTTGAAGAAATTCATTGAGACAAATAAACTAAAAAGTGAAATAAACAAACTTAATGATGAATTAAAAAGTATTAAATCTGCGCCAATCGGTAAGGTTGATAAAAAATAGATGTTTTTCTGGAAAGATAAAAATCTTCGAGGACAGTTTGAGCTTTTTGATCAGATTTTGGAAGGGGAATATCAAAATGCCTTTTCCATATTAAAGAAAGAGTTTGAAGGGAAGGATATCCCAAACGATTACTATTTTCTGATTGCCAAACTGTTGAGAAAGACTGAAAAATTTGAAAATTCACTTCAGATATACAAAAATCTTCTAACTATGACAAATAACGAGGTAGACATATCTATCCTCAATAGAGAGATTGCTAAAAGTCTCATTGGTTTGGGAAATATGGAGGAAGCAGTTGCTATTCTGGAAAATATCTTATCGAAAGAGGATGACAGAAATATTAGAAGGCAATTGGCCGATATACTTTACAATTCCGGTGATTATGAGGATGCAGCTGAACACTACAAAAAACTTGAAGAAAATCGTATGGTAGCAGCCTGTTACTACCATATAGCCTTGAAATACAATATAAAAGAGAGATCCTTTGCTGATTATATGACAAAGGCTATAAAATTTAGAGATAATTTTCGTTCTGCTAAGATGGATCTGGCAAATCATTATTT
Organism: Calditerrivibrio sp.; assembly: GCA_020217115.1. GTDB lineage: Bacteria > Chrysiogenota > Deferribacteres > Deferribacterales > Calditerrivibrionaceae > Calditerrivibrio. The sequence continues at coordinate 13,114 of JAIWOA010000097.1, forward strand.
TTCACTTTCCAAAAATGGTAAGGGTCTTGACTATCTTATAGATATTGTATATGAGGAACTTCCAATGTCAGTCGAAGATATCTACTACATACGGGAAAAGTTTATAACATTTTCATCTCTATCAGATTTTGAAACAATCATTCAAAAAAAGGTTAAAGAGGGTACAAACAACCCATTTTATTACCTATATCTGGCAGAAGAGTCCTATCTGAATGGGAACACAGCAGCTGCGAAGGAGATTATTGGACGTTATTTGAGTCAAAATATATCAAAATCTGCTATAAGATACTATTTTAAGTATATATCAGATGAGGTATTGTCATCCCTTTACAGTGAAGAATATTTTTATAGCTGTAGCAGTTGTAGAGCATCTTTTAAGAATTTTATCCCCATATGTTCATCTTGTGGGGGTGTAGACAGTTTGACATTTTTATAGCTATTATGGATCTAAATCAGACGAAAATTACCCCAATGTACAGTCAGTTTATTGCTGAAAAGAAGAATTATCCCGATGCAATACTTTTTTTTAGAATGGGTGATTTTTATGAAATGTTCGGTGAAGATGCAAAAATTGCATCAAAAATTCTAAATATTGCCCTCACTGCACGGAATAAAAATGAAGAAAATCCGATACCGATGTGTGGTATCCCTTACCATTCCTACCTGCCATATCTGAAAAAGCTTGTGGATGCCGGATATAAGGTGGCTATATGTGAACAATTAGAGGATCCCAGCACTGCCAAAGGTATTGTGAAAAGAGGGGTTGTAAGGGTTGTAACTCCTGGCACTGTTATAGAAGAGGATGTGTTATCTGGAAGTGACTACAATATAATTTTTTCTGTAGAGCAATTCGGGAAACATTACTTTTTTGCCATAGCAGATAGCTCAACGGGGGATCTCTTTTTATCTAAAAGTGTATCTTTATCCGATAATGTGGAAAAGTGGAAACCTAAAGAGATTATAAGCTCTACTGTTGAATCTGTTTCATCTGGTTCTGTTGTAAAGATTTCCTGCAAATATTCAGATGAATATCTTGCCCAGAGAGTTGCCTCATATTTTGGGGTTTCATCTTTAAATGGGCTTGGTATTAATGAGATAGGATTTATAAAAGCAGTTTTCAACTTAATTAAATATTTTGATGATAATTTTCTAAGTGTGATTCTGAAAAAACCTGTTACAATCTCATCTGAGAGGGAGCTTTATCTTGACTCGATCGCTATAAAAACACTTGAGATTGTGGAATCGTCCGATCCTATTTCAAAAAATTCATTGTTTGATTTGCTCAATTGCTGCAAAACTCCTATGGGGGAACGTCTTTTGAAATCAAGACTTATAAGTCCCCTCAGGGATAAAAATGAAATTTACAGAAGGCAGGAATGGATACAATTTTTTGTGGACAATAACGAAACCATATCTGAATTGGAATCTTTATTATCTGAAGTATACGATATGGAGAGAATAATTACAAGGATAGTTGCTGGTAGAGGATCTCCAAGGGATTTAATATGGCTAAAAAATTCTATATCAAATCTTTCTGATATAAAATCTGTTTTATCAAGATACCATCACCAGTATGTAAAGGATTTCATTGAAGAATTTGATACTTTGAGGGATTTATGGGAATTGATTGATAAATCGATATCAGATGATCCACCTCTGACTACTACAGAGGGTGGGATAATAAAAACCGGTTTTTCCCCAGAAGTGGACGAGCTGACCAATATTAAAAAGAATAGTGAGCAGCTTTTATTGAAGATAGAAAGTGATGAGAAACAGAAAACTGGTATAACTACTCTAAAGGTGAGATATAACAAGGTTTTTGGTTATTATATAGAGATATCCAGGGGGCAGGCTGGTAAGGTACCAGATTATTACGATAGAAAGCAAACTCTTGTCAATGCTGAGAGGTTTACAACTCCTGAATTGAAAATTCTGGAAAATAAGATACTTAATGCAGAGGAGGAGCTTGGTAGGTTAGAATACAAACTGTTTACAGAAATAAGGGGAAAA
>JAIWOA010000098.1 GCA_020217115.1 Calditerrivibrio sp.
TTAAACATAATATAAACAGTTTTCTACATAGTTTTAACAATAAAAAATTTAAATAAATTTTTAATAATTATTTGTATTTTTTACTTGTAAACAAAAAATATTTGCGTTATTATTATTACTGTATTTAAAATAATATAATAATACTAATAACCGGGAGTTGATATGCAATTCAAACTCGTAAAGCATGAAATATTTAATATACTTCAAAATGCAATAAATTTTACAAGTTCTAAAAATATAAATACAATATTACAAAATGTTTATATATCAGCTGAAAATGGTAAAATAAATATTAAAACAAATAGTATCATTTCAGGTTTCTGTGCCACTATAGATGCAAACGTAGAATCCGAAGGTGAAACGACAGTAGTGTGTAAAAAGCTATTAGATATAATAAAAGAGCTTCCAGATAATTCTATAATAGATTTTAGTTTTGATGGTTCAAGACTAAAAATAATATCTGGTAAGGCGAGTTTTAGCCTTGCAACAATGTCACCTGAGATGTTTCCATCTATGACGGAAATAACACCTGAGTATACTTTAAAATTAAAAAGTGCAGATCTCCTTGATATAATAGAAAAAACTCTTTTTTGTGTTGCAAATAACGCTGCAAAAATAGAATTTACAGGCTTACATTTTAAAGTTTATGGGAATAAGCTTGAATTGCATTCTGCTGATTTTCAAAGAATAGCTACCGCCACAATAACCCTTAGTGATGAGCAATCCGATGAATTTATAATAAACATACCTAAAAAGACGGTTTCAGATATTTATAAAATGTTATCTCCTGAAATGGATGTGGAAATTTACACAGATTTAAAACAATTAATGATAGTATCTGGTAATATAAAAGTATTTTCAAGATTAATAGAAAAAACAGTTAAATCGATAAGTTCATTATTTGCTGTTGAAACCCCAATAGAGGTAACTGTAAATAAAAATATGGTACTGGATGTACTCAGGAAAGTTATGGCGATCGCCAGTGAAATAACTCATGCAGTGGCTATTTCAATAAGTTCCAATTCATTTACGATGTATAGTTTGGAAACTGAGTATGGTCAAGGTGTTGATAAAATAGAAAATATCTACCATAAAGGTGATGATATAGATATTGTAGTTAATGCAAGGTTACTCCATGAAATTTTGTCCCATATAGATAGTAACGATGTTATTTTTAAAATTACTGGAAGGAGAAATCCGATATCGATTTTACCAGGTTCTGGAAATTACAAATATTTACTTGTTCCCCTTGCAGTTGATAGAGCTTAATGTCCATTGAAAGTATATATTTAAAGAATTTTAGAAATCATATTTTAAAAAAATTTCAATTTGACGAAAAAAACTTTATAGTAGGTAAAAATGGGAGTGGAAAAACTTCTATAGTAGAGGCAATTTACATAGTTTTTTCAGGAAGAAGTTTTAGAACTAATAGGCTCAGGAATGCTATAAATAATAACCATGACTTCTTTGAACTTAATGGTAGATTATCAGAAGAAGGTATCTCTATACCTTTTAAGCTTACTTACAAAACAGGTAAGGAATTTTTTATCGATAAAAAAAAAGTAGAAAATAGTACGGAATTTATTTTAAAACACCCTATCGTATGCTACTCACCTGAAAATGAGGGATTTTTATCTGATGAAATGGAGGTAAGAAGAAGGTTTCTTGATAGGTTGATAGGTTATGTATATCCCCAACACATTGTTAATCTAAAATCCTATTTAAAGTTGTTAAACATAAAAAAAAGTTATATACATAAAAAGATAAAAGATCCTTTACTATACTCCTCTATTCATGAAAAAATGATCTTTTTTGGAAATAGAATATCATCAAAAAGAGTAGAATTTATAGAAAAATTTAATTCGATTATAGATAAAAATATAAATGACTTTCCAACATTTTTAAGTGAAAATTTCTCTTTGAAATTTGCTGCAAGTGAGATACATGTCAGTTTGATAGACAGTGAGATAGCAAAAGGGATGGTGTTAACGGGGCCACACAGAGACAAAATATCATTTTTAATTAATGGAAAAATATGTGAAAATTTTGCTTCTTTTGGACAAAGAAAGAGTCTATCACTTTTTTGCATCTACTGTTTTATTAAAGTAGTTGAAGAATTTTTAAAATATGGTATAATAGTTATCTTGGACGATTTAGAGGCCGGGTTAGATGCTGAGCGGGTGAAGTTTTTTTTGGAAAAGATAAAACCCTCACAGCTTTTCATTACCGGACTTCCTAATAATACCTTTGAAAAATTTAACACAATAAATATTGAGTGAGGAATTATGTTTGAAGATGAAGTAAAGCCACAAAATAGCTACAGTGAAGACTCTATAAAGGTTTTGGAAGGGCTGGAGGCTGTTAGACAAAGACCTGGGATGTATATAGGGTCAATTGACACCAAAGGGTTACATCACCTCGTCTATGAAGTTGTAGACAATTCCATAGATGAAGCTATGGCTGGATTCTGTAAAAATATATCTATTACTCTCCATGTAGACGGTTCAGTTACTGTTGAAGACGATGGTAGGGGGATCCCTGTAGGGATACATCCAGTTGTAAAAAAACCCACTGTTGAAGTAGTTATGACTACTCTCCATGCTGGGGGTAAATTTAATTCAGGAGCATACTATGCTTCTGGTGGTCTCCATGGAGTTGGTGTTTCTGTTGTAAATGCACTGTCTGAATATCTTGAGGTTTATGTAAAAAGGGATGGACATATTTACTATCAAAGATATGAAAGGGGTAAACCTGTTTCCGAATTTAAGGAGATGGGTAAAACCGATAAGACAGGTACCAGAGTAAGGTTTAAACCTGATCCTGAGATATTTGAAACAACAGAATTTCATTTTGACACTTTATCTAAGAGGCTTAGAGAGTTAGCATTTTTGAATAGTGGCCTTAGAATAAAAGTTGTAGATGAGATAACTGAAAAATCCCACGATTTTCTTTTTGATGGAGGGATAGTTAGCTATGTTTCTTTCCTTAATAAGGGTAAGGAGCTTCTTTTTGAAAACCCAATATATATTTCTGGAAAATACGAAAATGTTATGGTAGAATGTTCCATACTCTATAATACCTCCTATGATGAAAAGATAATATCTTTTGTCAATAATATCCATACAGAGGAGGGAGGTACACATGAGTCTGGATTTAAAGCAGCTTTTACCAAGGCATTTAATAATTTTGTAAATAAACATAATCTAAATAAAGATAAGCTTTCCCTTGAAGGTGATGATGTTCGTGAAGGGATGTCAGCTATTATCTCTATAAAATTAAACGAACCTATGTTTGAGGGTCAGACAAAGTCAAAGCTTGGATCTTCCATTGCAAAGGTTGCAGTTGAAAGTGTTTTAGGTCAGTATCTTCCAGATTTTTTTGAAGAAAATGCATCGATAGTCAAAAAGATATTGGACAAGGCTGTTCAGGCATTCAGGGCAAGAGAAGCTGCAAGAAAGGCAAAGGAATTGACACGTAGAAAAAATGCCCTCGATATTTCAACACTACCGGGTAAGCTTGCAGACTGTCAGGAAAAGGATCCAGCCCTTTCAGAAATATTTATTGTTGAGGGTGATTCTGCAGGTGGTTCAGCAAAGCAGTGCAGAGATCGGAGATTTCAGGCAATTTTGCCATTGAAGGGTAAAATTTTAAATGTTGAAAAAGCAAGATACGACAAGCTATTATCGAATAACGAAATTAAGACTATTATTACTGCACTTGGTTGTGGTATTGGTAAAGATGATTTTGATTTGAATAAACTCCGTTATCACAAAATCATCATAATGACAGATGCAGATGTAGATGGAGCACATATTTCAACCCTACTTTTAACCTTTTATTTCCGCTATATGAGGCAGATTATAGAAAGAGGTTACCTCTATATTGCAAGACCTCCCCTTTATAAGATAAAAAAGAATAAAGTAGAGCGGTACATACACAACGAAGAGGAATTTGAAGATTTTATACTTGATATGGGTATTGATGGTATTCATATAGATGCTGTTTCTGAGACAAGATACAAAGAGATCTTTAAAAACCTATTTTATATGGGTAAGCTTATCGGCAAATATGCTAAAAAAGGTTATACAGAAAGCCTGATTCTGGGATTATCCATGTATCCAGATCTTGAGCCGGAGAAACTTGCAGATCTGGATTTTGTGAAAAAATTGGAGGCTGATTTGCAGGCTAAAGAATGTTTTGACGGTTATACCAGTCATTTTATAGATTTTAATGAAGAATATGGAAGGTACAACATATTTTTTACTACTAATACAGGATCGACCTATGCAATAAATACAGATTTTCTATCTACTCCGGAGTTTAAAGAAATTAAAAGGCTTAGTAGATTTATTTCTGAAATTGGGAATATACCTATAAAATTATCTGTGGATAATGAAAAATTGGAATTTAAAAATATTTCCGATATGATTAACTATATTGAATCTCGAGGTAAAAAAGGGCTTACAATTCAAAGATACAAGGGTCTTGGAGAGATGAATCCTGAGCAGCTCTGGGAGACTACTGTTGATCCTGAAAAGAGGGTATTATACAGGGTAAGGATAGAAGATGCAGAGGAGGCGGATACTCTTTTTTCCACTCTTATGGGCGATGTTGTTGCACCAAGAAGGGAATTTATTGAAGAGAATGCTCTCTATGCTAAAAATATTGATATTTAATTGAATTTTAAAAGGGGTAACTAATGTCGAAAGAAAAAGGTATTATTGATATAAGTATAGAAAATTCCATAAAGTCAAACTATCTCGATTATGCTATGAGTGTAATCGTTGGTAGAGCATTACCTGATGTGAGAGATGGTTTAAAGCCAGTTCATAGGAGAGTTTTGTATGCTATGCATGAGATGGGGCTTGTCCATAATAAGCCTTACAAAAAATCTGCAAGGGTAGTGGGGGATGTTATAGGTAAATTTCACCCCCATGGTGATTCTGCAGTTTACGATACATTGGTAAGGCTTGCTCAAGATTTTTCAATGCGTTATCCCCTTGTTGAAGGTCAGGGTAACTTCGGTTCAGTTGATGGTGATTCTGCTGCTGCAATGAGGTATACCGAAGTTAGAATGGAAAAGATAACGGATGAAATGTTACTTGATATAGATAAAGATACCGTGGATTTTGCTCCAAACTATGATGGATCAATTGACGAACCGCTTGTATTGCCTACCAGAATACCCAATCTTCTTGTAAATGGTTCCAGTGGTATTGCTGTTGGTATGGCTACGAATATACCTCCCCACAATTTATCTGAAGTGATAGATGCACTTGTATACAAAATAGAGAATTCTGATGCGACTCTTGATGATATCCTAAAGTTTATAAAAGGCCCAGATTTTCCTACAGCAGGTTTGTTACTTGGTACTTCAGATATGAAAAACGCATATCTGACAGGGAGGGGTACAATAAAGATAAGGGCCAGGGCAGAGATTCAGGAGCTCAAATCTGGCAAAGAGCAGATAATTGTCACAGAGATCCCTTATCAGGTAAACAAAGCTTCGATGATAGAGAAGATAGCAGAGCTTGTTAGAGATAAAGTTATTGTAGGTATAACAGAGCTTAGAGATGAATCTGATAGGGATGGCATAAGGGTTGTCATAGAGGTAAAGCGGGGAGAGCAGGCTGAAGTCATATTAAACCAGCTGTACAAATTTACCCAGATGGAGGTATCCTTTGGTATAAATACGGTTGCCCTTGTAAATGGTAGACCTGTAACACTTCCTTTGATGAAAATATTGGATGAATTTATTGGTCACAGAATCACAGTTGTAACGAGAAGAACAGCATACCTTTTGAAGAAAGCAGAGGAAAGGCTGCATATTTTAGAGGGTCTTAAGATAGCTGTAGAAAATATAGATGAGGTTATTGCTATAATAAAAGGTTCTCCAGATGTAAAGGAGGCTAAGGTAAGGCTGATTAGTAGATTTAATTTTTCAGAGGTTCAGGTTTCTGCAATACTTGATATGAGACTTCAAAAGCTTACAGGTCTCGAAATAGAAAAATTGATGGAGGAATATAAAGAAACTTTAAAAAATATTGAATACTATAAGACTATTTTAAGTAACCATAGTGTTATGATGTCTATTATAAAAGAGGAACTAATTGATATTAAAAATAAGTATGGTGATAAAAGAAAAACTGAGATAATATATGATCACAATGAATTAAGTATAGAGGATCTTATCCCTGACACGGAGACAGTTGTTACCATTACCAATCAGGGTTACATTAAAAGGACAGCTCTAAGTTTCTTCTCTTCACAGAAGAGGGGAGGCAAAGGTAAATCTGCGACATTGAGTAAAGGTGAAGATTTCATAGAAAATATACTTGTTACGACAAATCATTCCAAACTTCTATTTTTTACTAATACAGGTAAAATCCATTTTTTAAAGGTTTATGAGCTTCCTGAGTCTGCTCCTGGTACCAGAGGTAGGCATATATCAAATCTTTTGACTTTACAACAGGGTGAGAATATAGCTTCTGTGGTTACCCTGTCAGACTCGGACCATGATAGATATATATTTATGTGCACTAAGATGGGTGTTGTAAAAAAGACATCTGTAGATGATTTTAAAAGTGGTAGAAGTGGAATAGTTGCCCTAAAATTGAGGGAAAATGATGAGCTGGTATCAACTGTTATTACCACAGATATGGATAATATTATAATAGCAACAAGAAATGGGAAAACTATACAGTTTGAATCTAAAGAAGTTAGAGATATGGGAAGAAATGCAACTGGGGTAAGGGGTATCTCCCTTGATGAGGGTGATTATGTTGTTTCAATGGAGGTTTTGACTGGAGCATCCCTGATATTAACAGTTACAACAAATGGCTATGGTAAGTGTTCCCTTCTTTCAGATTATAGAATTCAATCAAGGGGTGGCAAGGGGTTAAAGTTGTCCAAAGTTACCCCAAAAACAGGCCCTATTTGTGGAGCCAAACAGGTTAATATTGAGGAAGATGTTATGCTTATGAGTAAATCTGGCAAGGTTATCAGGATTGCAGTTTCTGATATACCTGTTCTTGGAAGGGATACTCAAGGGGTAAAGCTTATGAATGTTGTGGATGATGAGATTGTTTCTTTTGCTATAGTAAAGGAGGAATAGATGGCTACTATTATCGATGGGAAAAAATTATCTGAAAAGATAAGAAGTGGTTTAAAGAGTAAGGTTGATTATTATAAAGAAAAATTTGGAAAAGTTCCTGGTATTGCAGTTATCCTTGTTGGGGATGATCCAGCAAGTAATGTTTACGTAAATATGAAGGAAAAATCTTGTAATGAAGCAGGTTATAAATCTGTAGTGGAAAGGATTTCCAAAGATTCAAGTACAGACGAACTGCTTGGTTTAGTTAACAAATACAATAAAGATAATAGCATACATGGGATCCTTGTTCAGCTGCCACTTCCAAAACAGATAGATGAGAAGAAGATACTTTTTGCCATTAATCCTGCTAAGGATGTGGATGGATTCCATCCCTTCAATGTTGGTTTGATGCATATTGGTGAGGATACTTTATATCCATGTACACCCTACGGTGTTATGAAGATGTTTGAAGAGTATGGTATCGATTTGACAGGGAAAAATGCCGTTGTTCTTGGGAGAAGTAATATTGTAGGGAAACCTATGGCAAGTCTCCTCATAAAGGCAAATGCAACTGTTACGATATGTCACTCTAAAACAAAAAATTTGCCAGAGGTATGTGCTGCTGCAGATATTTTAGTAGCGGCTATTGGTAAAGCAAATTTTGTTACCAGAGAGTTTGTAAAGCCTGGTGCTGTTGTCATTGATGTTGGTATAAACCGTCTCGAAGGGAAGCTTGTGGGGGATGTAAAATATGATGAGGTAGAGCCCATTGCTTCATACATCACACCTGTTCCTGGTGGTGTTGGTCCTATGACAATCACGATGCTGATGTTTAACACGATGAAAGCCTTTGAAAAGACTTTAATGTAAATATATTTCATATGGATGCAATAGTTGCTCCAATTACTCCACTTCTAACCTCTGCTGTTATTGTGGTGAGATTGTCTGGTGATGATCTGTCCAGAGTACTTGATTTTTTCACAATTGACAAACTGGAGTTTCGTAAAGCAATATTTTGTAAGTATAGGGGTTCTGAGTTATCTGATGATGTTATTTTGACCTATTTTAAAGCACCTAATTCCTTTACGGGGGAAGATGTAATAGAAGTTTCTTTCCATGGGAACCCTATTATAGTTTCCTCTTTTTTAAAAGACATGTACAGTTTGGGGATAAGGGCAGCTGAGCCTGGTGAATTTAGCAAAAGGGCTTTTTTAAATGGTAAAATGGATCTTGCCCAATCTGAAGCTATTGCAGAATTAATAAATTCGAAATCAAAATATTCTATACAATTTTCCTATAAGCTTTTATCTGGAGCTTTAAGGTCTAAGGTTGACTACCTTGTTGAAAGAGTTATTAATATCGGTTCTGTTGTAGAGGCTTTTGTTGAGTTTCCAGATGAGGATTTAGATCCAGGAAATTTCACAGAACTTTTTAGAGAGATAGATGTTGTTGTCAAGGATGTATCAGATCTAATCAAGTCATATAGTGTGATAAACCATTACAAAAATGGATTTTCTGTTGTTATTGCTGGAAAGCCTAATGTGGGGAAGTCTTCCTTACTCAATTATTTAATTTCTCAGGAGAGGTCTATTGTCTCTGATATACCTGGTACTACAAGGGATTATATTGTAGAACATGCAGATCTGGATGGTGTACCAATAAAGCTTATAGATACTGCTGGGATTAGGGCAACTTCTGAAAAGATTGAATCTGCCGGGATAGAAAAATCTAAGGAACTTATAAACAATGCAGATTTAGTAATCGATCTTTTTGATGCTTCAAGTTTTACCGATGAAGATAGGTATCTTATAGAGATTACAGAGGGTAAAAATAGGTTACTTTTTGTTAATAAGTCTGATCTTCTTGAGAATTTTCCGTTGGAGTTTGATCTTTTATTTTCCATAAAATATAATAAAAATCTTGATATGATTGTTCCTATGATTAAGTCTAAGCTGATCCCTTCAGACTCTGATGCTTTGTCTACAGGGGTTATGATAAATGAGAGGCACAGGCACCTTTTTTCAATCTTTATAGATGCTATGAATAAACTAAAGGTCGCTTTAAATAGATCTGATCTTGATGTGGCAACCTTTGAGATTGGAGAATCGTTGAATATTTTGTACGAAATTACAGGAGAAAGGTATACTGAAGATATTTTGAATACTATTTTTGAAAAATTTTGCATAGGTAAATAGAAGAGGAGTTTTAATGATTTCTTATTCCAATTATTATGATGTTGTTGTTGTTGGTGCTGGACATGCTGGGATAGAAGCTGCCCTTGTTTCTGCAAGGATGGGAGCAAAAACATTGCTGCTTACAATATATATTGAAACAATCGCTCAAATGAGTTGCAACCCTGCTATAGGGGGGCTTGCAAAGGGGTGCCTTGTAAAGGACATTGATGCTCTTGGTGGAGAGATGGGTAAATGTATAGATGCTACAGGAATTCAATTTAGAATTCTTAACAAAAAAAAGGGGCCAGCTGTAAGAAGTTCCAGGGCTCAGGCAGATAAAAAGCTTTATAGGCTCTATATGACTGATAAGTTAATGAATACAGAGAATCTTTTTGTTAAGCAGGCTGTGGTAACAGATATTTTGGCTAAAAATGGTGAAGTTATAGGGGTAGAGTGTGATACAGGATACATGTTTACATGTAAATCTCTTGTTTTAACGACAGGTACCTTTTTAAATGGTTTAATACATATAGGGGACAAAAGATATCAAGCTGGAAGGGCTAACGAATTTGCATCTACCCATCTGTCTGATTCGCTTAAAAATTTGGGTTTTGATCTACAAAGATTAAAAACTGGCACTCCAGCCAGACTACATGCAGATACTATAAATTGGGATGTGTTGGAGGAGCAGAAAGGGGATAATCCTCCAGAACCTTTTTCCTTTGAAACAGAGTCAGTACCTTTAAAACAGGTATCATGTTTTATAGCACATACAAACGAAAAAACCCATGAAATTATTCGAAACAATATGCATCGTTCACCTCTCTACTCAGGGGTTATACAGGGTATAGGCCCAAGGTACTGTCCATCTATTGAAGATAAGGTAAAAAAATTTCCAGATAAAAGTAGGCATCAGATATTTTTAGAACCTGAAGGTCTTGATACAAAGGAAATTTACGCAAATGGATTTTCCTCTTCACTTCCCATCGATGTTCAGATTGCCATGTACCGCTCCCTCGTGGGATTGGAAAATGTAGAATTTATAAGACCTGCCTATGCAATAGAATACGATTTTGTTCAGCCTACAGAGCTTTATCCCACATTGGAAACTAAGAAGGTTAAAGGTCTATTTTTTGCTGGTCAGATAAATGGTACTACAGGTTATGAAGAGGCTGCTGCTCAGGGGATTGTAGCTGGGATAAATGCAGTATTATCTATTGATAAAAGATCTTTTACTCTTGGTAGAGATGAGAGTTTTATTGGCGTTATGATAGATGATCTTGTTACAAAGGGGGTTGATGAACCTTATAGGATGTTTCATTCTCGTGCAGAATACAGGCTTTTGTTAAGGGAAGATAATGCTGAGTTTCGCCTCATCGATAAAGGTTATGCTATAGGCACCATATCTGCATCAAGGTATAATAGGTTTCTTTCTGAAAAAGAAATGTTGGAGAGATGCCTTGCTGATCTTTCTTCGTTAAGATTAACAGGTAACGATGATCTAAAAAGCTTTATGTCTAACATTGGGATAAATCTTGACAGAGGTTATTCTTTGTTAGAGCTATTAAAGAGACCTGAAGTAGAGATTGATGTTATTAAGAAATTTTTGCCACCTTATCCTGAAAAGATTTTAAATTTTGCATCTATTCGTGTGAAGTATGAAGGTTATATAAAAAAACAGGAAGATGATGCAAAGAAATTAATAAAGATTGAGAAAATAAAGATTCCTGAAGATATAGACTATTCCAGAATTGTTGGACTCAGACGTGAGTATGTGGAAAAATTAAATGCTATCAAGCCTAAAACACTTGGGCAAGCTTTAAGGATTAAAGGGATGACACCGGCTGCGGTCTCATTGCTGCATATTTATATAAAATCTAACAATCATGATTGATAAATACCTGAATTTTAATGATGAGATAAAGTTGTTGTTTGAGAGGTTTTATGAACTCCATATTTCTGCACCTATAAATTTAACTGCAATAAAAGGTAAAGAGGATTTTTATATAAAGCATTACCTTGACAGCATCTACTTTTTCTGTAACAGAGGGGTAAAATTTGATAATCTTTGCGATATAGGTTCTGGAGGCGGATTTCCTGGAATGGTTGTGGCAATGTTTTACCCTGAGTCCGGAGTATTTCTTGTTGAAAGTATAAGGAAAAAAGCAGATTTTTTGTCTAATGCTGCCAGAGATCTTGGGCTTAGAAATGTATCTGTGATCAATGATCGTATCGAAAACCTCAAAGGTTTATCGTTTGATTTTTTTACTGCAAGGGGGGTATCTTCGGTGCTTGATATCCTTAAAAAAAGCTGGAATGTTTCACGTGAAACATCTTCATGGTTGTTTTACAAAGGGGAAAAGTTGCAGGATGAATTGTTGGAAGCTGAAGCTTTTATGAGGAAGAATTTTCTGGAGGCTGAACATGTTAGGATTGAAGAACCTTTTAGTCGGAGTTATTGTTTTATTTATAGGAAGTAGTTTTTGTTATGGTGAAAGCACCTTTTATATAATAGGAGATCCTTTTGATCCGATAGTGAGAAGTTTTCTTTTGTCATTGGAAAAAGCAGATAAAAAATTTAATTATCAGTTTGTTGATAAGATTGAGGGTGAATATGGATTTGATGTTGCTAATAGAGTCCTTTATTTAGAAGGCCAACCTGTCTCCTTGAAGTATGGAATTAAAGATATTATGGATCGTTATCTATCCGAGAGATTTGATGCATGGAAAAACAGTTATTTTATAGTCATTCAGAGTAGCTCTGGATACGCTGAAGATGTTGTTTCTCTTTTGAGAGAGAAAAAAATAGGTTTTTCTTTAGCTGCCAACAATAAAGATGTTGACCTTGTAATCAACAATAAAAAAGGTGAAATAGGTAAGAAAAAGGTGATTTTTTTAGTTGCTGGTGGAGAAAATAGTATGTACAGGGATCTTATCATACCTATGTTTTTTAGGCGTGTAATTAAGAATATGGACATTGTTGTTTTAGCAGAACATCTTTGTGGTAGAGTTATGGATCAGGATAATATGGTGGGGCTTAAGGGTGTGGAATTTTATTCTTTTGTAAGTTGTTTGGGTGACGATGAGGTTAAAAATCTGGCAGAAAAAATTGATAATGATTATCTTTCTGCTATAATAGGGATAGAAAGCTTTTATTTTTATAAAAATAGTGTAGAGGGTAACCAATATGTGGGTAGATTTCTGGAAAAGGTAGAGAATAATAGATATAATTTTGTACTAAATGGATATGTTGTTATGGGGGATGGCAGTTTGAGATTACTTCCTCTGGTAAGGCAAATTGAGTTGAAGTAATTAACTAAGTGTTGGGTGGATAGATGAAAAGAGAAGATGTAAGAAACTATAATGGAGAAGATGGGAAGCCGGCCTACATTATATACGATGGTAAGGTGTATGATGTTACTGAGAGCAGGTTGTGGAAGAAAGGGAAACATATGGGGAGGCATAAAGCAGGGGAAGATATGACAAGCTTTATAAGTATGGCTCCCCATGATGCCAGGGTTTTAGAAAAGGTCAAATATGTTTGTGATCTGGAAGATGATGAATTAGTTGAGGAAAAGAATGAGAAGTTGAGGGCTTTTTATAGGAAATATCATCCACATCCAATATTTATACATTATCCTATGGGTATACTTTATTTTGGTGCTTTTATGCTTCTTTTATGGATATTAACAGGTAACAAAAGCTTTGAACTATCGTCGTACTATGGACTCATTGCTGGGACATTATCGGTATATCCAGCTATTTTATCAGGTCTTTTGAGCTGGTATATAAATTATGAGAAAACATTGACAGTTATTTTTAAAAATAAGCTGATATTTTCAGGTTTATTAGTTGTTATTTCAACAATAATTTCTGTTTTGAGAATATTTTTAGGGGATATGTTATTTGAAAGCAATCTTTATTACCTGTATATAATCGGTTATTTTCTGACAATTCCTGTAATGACATTTATAGCATATAATGGTGGGAGAATCACATGGCCAGATTAGATGAAAATCTCAGTAAACAGAATAAGGTAAAAGCAATTGAAGAGATGATACAGATTGTGCTACTGAGAATCCCCAAAGAGGTAGAAGCAATGCATTTTTATAAAAAAGCTGCGGAAAAATCCACTACTAAAGAGGCACAGGAGCTTTTTTTGAGCTTAGCACAGCAAGAAAAAGGGCATGAGGCTGAGTTGAGAAGAATTCTGCAGGATTTAAAAGAAGAGTTGAAAAATATAAAGGGGGATCTTTCTTGATTTTCATTTTTGGATTTTTATTAGCATGTTCGAATAGATTATTTATAAATATTTGATCCCTGTGGAAATTGAATTGAAACTATTGAGCTTTGAGTTAAGGGTTAGAGAGATGAGTGTTGAGTTAAGAGTGTTGAGTTGAGAGTTGAAGATTTTGAAATTTGATGGTAGAGTTTCTATAATATCTGTGAAAATTTTCCATCTGTTATTAGAGATTTTTAACTTAACACTCAAAACTTATAACTAAAAAAGTGGTATTGCCGTGTGGTTTTGTAGCCAATTTTAATTAAAAATAAAAAGGATTAAAATGAATACAAAAAACTTTAATTTTTTGGTAGAGTTTGCGACCAAAGCACCATCGGGACATAATACCCAACCCTGGAAATTTGAAAATTTTCAAGATGGCATTATTATTCATCCCGATTTCACAAGGTCTTTGCCTGTTGTGGATGGGGACAATCATGCTTTGTACATTAGTTTGGGGTGCGCTTTGGAGAATCTGATAATTGTTGCATCGCAAAAAGGCTATGAATGTGAAATTGATTATCCGACTAATAACCACAACGGCATAACAGTCCTACTAAGAACAAATGCAACAGACAACCCTATCGGAGATGAGTTATTTGATTTTATTCCGAAAAGACAAGTTAACAGAAGTAAATATTCGGATAAAAATGTAAATGAAACCGAACTTGATATACTTAGGACATCATTTAGTTTTGAAGGTGTTTCTATTATTCTTTTGAATGGCAAAGTGAGTTTTGAACGTGTCATTCCGCTTATCATTGAAGGTAATAATTTACAATTTCAAAACAAAAATTTTGTAAATGAACTTACAAGCTGGTTTCGATACTCTAAGTCTGAAGCGGAAGAAAAGAAAGATGGTTTGTGGACTGCTGTAATGGGGTTACCTAACATGGGTAGGTTTATCGGTAATTTTGTAATGAAGAATTTTGTAAGTGCCCAAAGCGAAGCCAAACGAATAAATGACATCTTAAATAATACAGCAGGTATTGCCATATTTGTATGCGAGAAAAATGATACAATTTCTTGGATAAATGTAGGGCGTGCTTTCCAGCGTTTTGCTCTGACCGCTACAAAATTAGGAATATGCCATGCTCATCTTAACATGCCATGTGAAGAAATATCAATACGACATAAACTTGCAAAAGAGTTAGGAATAGAAAAGCAGCATCCGCTACTTCTTATAAGATTTGGGTATGCCGACAAAATGCCATATTCTCTCAGAAGAAATATTGAAGACGTAATAATTAAAGGTAATTAAAATGAAATATATTTTTGGAATCTTTGTTATCGTGCATGGCCTAATTCACATTCTTGG
>JAIWOA010000099.1 GCA_020217115.1 Calditerrivibrio sp.
CCCCTTCTTGTGGCTGACGATATCTATAGGCCAGCAGCTATAGATCAATTGCATGTACTCGGAAATCAGCTTAAGGTAGATGTTTTTTCCATGAGGGAAAATAAGGATGCTGTAGATATTGCAAAAAAATCTATCGAGCAAGCCAGAAAATCGGCAAAAGATATTGTGATCATAGATACCGCTGGTCGTCTTCATATAGACGAAGAGCTTATGAAAGAGTTGAAAGATATAAAATCTGCTGTTGCCCCTGATGAAATTCTCTTTGTGGCAGATGCAATGATAGGTCAGGATGCTGTAAATGTTGCAAAACAATTTAACGAATTACTTGAGATAACTGGTGTAATTCTAACAAAATTGGATGGAGATACGAGGGGTGGTGCTGCTCTTTCAATAATGGATGTAACTGGTGTACCTATAAAATTTGTGGGAGTTGGGGAAAAACTCGATGCCCTCGAACTCTTCCATCCTGATAGGATGGCATCAAGGATTCTTGGCATGGGGGATGTAGTAACCCTTGTTGAAATGGCACAGGAAGCCATTGAAGCAGATGATGCCAAAATGATGGCAAAAAAGATCGGTAAGGATGGTTTTGATTTTAATGATCTTCTACAACAATTTAAAATGATAAAAAAGATGGGTTCAATTGAATCGATAGTTAAGATGCTACCTGGATTTTCTGCAATGCCTGATCTAAATGTTGATGAAAAACAATTTAAACGAATTGAGGCTATTATTTTTTCCATGACTCCTGAAGAGAGGAGAAAAAGTAGCATAATAAATGGAAGTCGTAAAAAGAGGATAGCAAAGGGGAGTGGAACATCTGTTAACGATGTAAACAAACTTATCATGCAGCTTGAACAGATGAATAAAATGATGAAGAAATTTAAAAATAAATTTGGCGGTTTTAACAAAATGGATAAAAAAATGTTGAAAAACATTTTTCCTATGAGTTAATAAGGAGGAAATTAGATGGCAACAAAGATGAGACTTTTAAGAATGGGTCGCAAAAAGAGACCTTTTTACAGAATTGTAATAGCTGACAGCAGAGCAAAAAGAGATGGTAGCTTTATTGACATTATCGGCTACTACAACCCCCTACCAGATCCTGCAGAGGTAAAGATTGATGAGGAAAAAGCTCTTAAGTGGCTTGGCACAGGTGCTATACCAACTGATACTGTAAATAACTTACTCTCAAAAACTGGAATCTTGAAAAAATTCTCAGAAAAGTAGTGGAATTGGAGGTGCTATGAAACAGTTAGTAGAATTTATAGTGAAATCACTTGTAGACAAACCAGAAAAAGTTCAGGTAGATGAAGTAGAAGGTGAAAAAACTACAGTTATTGAGCTTAGAGTTGATCAGGCTGATTTAGGGAAAGTAATCGGCAAACAGGGCAGAACTGCAAGAGCCATAAGAACAATTCTTGGTGCCTCAGGTGTAAAAAGAGGCAAAAGAGTAGTTCTCGAAATACTTGAGTAATAATCTATTAAAGGGTGAATATAAAGAAGTTGCCATGAAATTTGTAAGGATTGGTACAGTAAAAGGGACTCATGGACTTGACGGTGAGCTAAAAATTTCTCTCACTACAGACAATGTGGAGATTATCGAGAATATGGATTATCTTCTACTTGGTAAAAACCATCAGGTAATTTTTTCAAGCAAAATAGACTATTTTGAAACACAGAATAAGATGCTGGTAGTAAAGGTAAATAATATTAATGATTTAGATACAGCTGCAAAATATAAAGGTTTTGAAGTCATTATTCCTGAAAATAGCCTACCAGCTGAAAATCCTGATGAAGTTTACTGGTACAAAATAGAGGGATCTAAGGTTGTTGACGATGAAAATGAGGAGATAGGCACCCTTGTTGATTACATAGAGTCTGGCACATCAGATGTTTTCAGAATCAAGAAAACTGATGGTAGTTACTGTCTAATCTCAAATAATAGGTATCATGTCCTTAACATCGATGCTGACAATAGATTGATAAAAGTTAGCAGAGACGGGTTGGTAGATGAAGATATATAACGTTATTACGATATTTCCCGAAACAATTTCGTCATATTTTTCATCAGGTGTCCTTTCAAAGGGTATTGAAAATAAACTTTTTTCAGTCAATCCAATTAATTTGAGGGACTATACTGAAGATCGCCACAAAACAGTGGATGATTATCAATATGGCGGAGGACATGGACTGGTAATGAAACCTGAACCTTTTTATAAAGCTGTCCAGGGTATAAGATCAAAAACAGAGACAAGGGTTATACTCCTTGATCCAAGGGGTAAAAAATTTGACCAAAGAATGGCAGAAAGACTGTACAATTATGACAACATAACCTTTTTGTGCGGAAGATATGAAGGTATTGATGATAGAGTAAGAGAATTGGTGGCAGATGAGATGGTTTCAGTTGGAGATTTTATAATCTCTGGTGGGGAACTCGCAGCATTAACTGTAATAGACTCCATAACAAGATTGATACCTGGCGTACTTGGAGATGAAAATTCTCCTATGGAAGAGTCCTTTACTTCAGGTATATTGGAATATGCCCACTATACAAGACCAGCTGAATTTTGTGGATTGAAAGTTCCAGAGGTACTGATTTCAGGAAATCATGAAGAGATAAGAAAGTGGAGACTTAGAAATGCCATAAAAATGACTTTACAAAATCGTTCAGATCTGCTAAAGGTCAATTCCTTTTCTAAAGAAGAAGAACAGATCCTCTGGGAGGAGATGCGATATTTAAAAAAGGATTTTAAACTCTACGTAGCCCTGATGCACTATCCTATGTTAGACAAAAGTGGTAGGGTTGTTTCCACTTCCATAACAAATATGGATTTGCATGACATATCAAGATCTTGTAGAACATTTGGGGTAGAAAATTATTACGTTGTAAACCCAATGCCAGCACAAAGGGAGATAGCTTCAAGGGTTATAAACCATTGGCTTAAAGGTTACGGTGCAGAATACAACGAAAACAGGAAAGAGGCTTTTGAATATACCCTTATAAAGGATAGTTTGGTATCTGTAATAAAAGATATTGAAGAAAAAGAGGGGAAAAAACCAATTGTAGTGGGTACAACTGCAAAATTTAAGGAAAAGTCTATTGCGGTTGATAAATTGGTAACAATAACAGATAACCCTATACTACTACTTTTTGGAACAGGCTGGGGATTTAGCAATGAGATCCTTGAGTTTACAGATTTTGTATTAAAACCTATACATGGAAGGGGAGATTTTAACCACCTTTCTGTGAGAAGTGCAGTAGCAATATATTTGGATAGAATAAACAGAGCTTTTCAGGAGGATAAATTATGAAAAATAAGTTTATCGAGGCTATTGAGTCAGAAATAAAAACTAAAGAGATACCATCCTTTAGAGTTGGAGATACCGTAGTCGTAAACTTTAAGATTATTGAAGGTAACAAAGAAAGGATCCAGGCATACAAAGGGCTTGTGATCGCTATGCACAGGAATGGTGCTTCATCTACCTTTACAGTTAGAAAGCTTGTTGGCGATGTCGGCGTTGAGAGAATATTCCCCGTTTATTCTCCAAGGATTGACAGTATAACTGTTGAAAGGGCAGGTAAAGTAAGAAGAGCTAAGCTTTACTACATGAGAAAATTAAGAGGTAAAGCTACAAGAATTAGGGAAAGACGTAAAGGATTTTAATATTGACAAAAGTTACATATTAAAATATTATAATGATTCTAAGTAATTAAGAGGTAGAATAATGAAGACTACATGGATTAAAGAAAACGCTCCAAAACAGTGGTTTGAGATTGATGCCACAGACAAAGTTTTAGGTAGAATGGCATCTGAAATAGCAATGATACTCATGGGTAAAAATAAACCTATTTATACGCCATTTATAGATTCTGGCGACTTTGTAATAGTTACAAATGCTTCAAAAGTCAAAATTACCGGCAATAAAACTAAAGATAAATCTTACTACTGGCATACCGGTTATTTTGGAGGATTAAAGGAAAGAACATTTGAAAAAATGATTCAAACAAAGCCAGAAGAGGTAATCAAGTCAGCAGTTAAAAGAATGCTACCTAAGAATAGAATCGGTAGGCAGATGTTATCAAAATTAAAAATTTACAACACAGCTGAACATCCACATTCTGCACAACAGCCTGTTAAATTAGAACTTTAGGAGGAAAGATGTCTAACTATTTTTATGGCACAGGTAGAAGAAAGACTTCTATAGCAAGGGTTTTTGTAAAGCAAGGTAAAGGTAACCTTACTGTAAATGGGAAAACTCTGGAAGCATATTTTGAGAGACCTGTTTTAAGACAGATCGTCATGCAACCTATTGAAACACTTGGTGTAAATGGAAAATTTGATATTTATGTAACTGTTGCAGGTGGTGGTAAAACAGGACAATCAGGGGCAATTCGACATGGACTCGCAAGGGCTCTTGTTGCATTGGATGCAAATAATAGAAAACCTCTTAAGGTTCAAGGTTTTTTAACAAGGGATCCAAGAATGGTAGAAAGGAAGAAAATGGGTAAACCAAAAGCAAGAAGGGATTCACAATTTTCAAAACGTTAATATCTGCCAGGGTATTATATATAAATTTAAAGCGGGGTTTTATCCCCGCTTTTTTTATTTAAGATAGATAATTTCCATAACTAAATTTTAACAACTGCAGTGGTTTTATCTCTGCTTTTTTATTTAAGATCATTAAATACAAGTCCAGTTTGGAGTTTAGGGTAAAAGTAGGTCGATTTTTGTGGCATAACTGCACCATTCTCAGAAATATCCCTAACCACCTCTATATCCATCCCTTTAAGCATAAAAGAGATCCTATTACCCTTAGATAGAAGATCCTTAATTTCCTCTTCAGTCTGTACAAAGTATATCCCCTGCTTTTTTAAAAGCTTTTCATCGGTAAAGGATAAAAGATTCTTTAATACAACTTCTTGTAAAATATATGTATTGACTTTTCTATAAACATTGTCAAGTCTATCCACCACAGAATCCTTAACCCTCAAACCGTAATCTACCCCATCAAAGGTCATGATAATTCTTATTTCACCACTAACATCAAGATATTTTAGCTTTTTGTCATCCGTTAATCTGGTTACACTAAAAAATTCATCCATTCTGGACATAAAATCTGCAAAATTAAACTGTTCTGGCAGATCAACTACTCTATGGGTTGGGAATATTTTTAGCCCTTCATCGTAAAAATTAACAAACATCATCATCACATACTCATAACCGCTATCTTCATTTACTTTATTACCCTCTAATTCTCTCATGTAGTTTCTGAAATTGATAGCAGTTTCGTACCTATGGTGGCCATCTGCAATATATACAGCCTTATCTTTCATGAATTCGTTTATCTTATCAACAGAATCTTTATCATTTACAATCCACAAACTGTTTTTTACCCCATATATGTCAACGGCAGAGGCTGATGCTATGTTTTTTTTAGCCATCGAAAAAATTCTTTCAAGCCTGTTTTCATTATCAAGATACAAACCAAATATCTGGCTGAGATTGGCATTGGTTGCCTTCATAAGTTCAAATCTATCCTGTTTTGGTCCCGGTAATGTTTTTTCATGGGGGAAAACCTTTCCTTTGCCTAATTCCTCAAGTTTCAACAATCCAACAAAACCTGTTCTAATATAATTTTTCCCATTGTACTCATATTCCTGCTCGTAAATGTAATAACAGGGTTCATGATCTTTTATAAGTATTTTGCTTTCTTTCCATGATCTGTAAAGTTCCCCAGCAATTGCATATCTGTCATCACCACCCTTAGGCAAATCTATACTAACTACATTGAAAGGTGATTTTGCAAGGAGACATTCCCTCAACTGATCATCAATTACATCGTATGGTGGGGCAATAACCTGCTTCAATAAAGTCTTTTCAAGATTGTATCTAACTCCCTTAAAAGGTTTTGTACAAACCATAGCATCCTCCTGCTATTTCAGATTCAGTTTTGCAAAATTTCTTTTACCAACTTTCAAAACATACTCACCAGCATCAACAACAACATCAGCGTTACCAACTTTTTCACCATTTAATGTTATCGCACCGGAGGAACAAAGTCTCCTTATCTCACTATTAGAAGGAGCAAACCCAAGATTCTTAATAATATCAATCAACTTATCCCCTGCTGAAAAATCATAACTCTTTATATCATCTGGAATCTCTTTTTTTGAAAAAACATTTTCAAACCAATCCCTCGCATTCTTACCTTCTGCAATTCCATGGAACCTGGCAACAATCTCCTCGCCAAGATCTTTCTTAGCTTCCATAGGATGCAGCTTCCCATCCCTCACACCTTTCTTTATCTTATCTATCTCCTCAAGGGATTTGTTGCTCAATAAAAGATAATATCTAAACATCAATTCATCTGAAATTGACATGATTTTACCAAACATATCTGTCGGTTTTTCAGTTATTCCAACATAATTACCCAGAGATTTACTCATTTTCTGAACACCATCAAGACCTTCCAGTATAGGTACCGTCAGTGCTATTTGAGGAGACTGCCCATTCATCCTTTGGAGATCCCTACCAACTAAAAGGTTGAATTTCTGATCGGTACCTCCAAGCTCAACATCCGCCTTTAATGCAACGGAATCGTATCCCTGAACCAATGGATAGAGAAACTCATGGATACTTATCGGCTTGCCACTCGCATATCTTTTTGCAAAATCATCCCTCTCTAACATTCTTGCTACAGTAGAGCAAGACGCAAGCCTTATCATATCAAATGATGTCATCTTACCCATCCAGTGACTATTAAAAGCTATCTCTGTTTTTTCCGGATCAAGAATCTTGAAAACCTGCTCTTTGTAAGTTTCTGCATTTTTCAATACTTCTTCCCTTGTAAGAGCCTTACGTGTTTCAGACTTACCTGAAGGATCCCCTATCAACCCGGTAAAATCACCTATCAGGAAAATAACCTGATGACCCAGATCCTGAAAATGTTTCATCTTCTGGATAAGAACTGTGTGACCCAGATGAAGATCAGGGGCTGTGGGATCAAAACCTGCTTTGACCCTTAATGGTATATTGTTCCTGATGGAATATGCAAGCTTCTCTTTAAGCTCCTCCTCTGAAATAATCTCTTCAGCACCACGCTTAATTACTTTTAACTGCTCTTCTACGCTAAGCAAGAAATCCTCCTAATGTCTTAACATATTTAGATAACTATCCATCAATCTTTCGCCATAAAAGATATAAAACAGAGACGAAAGTGTTATAAATGGACCAAAAGGTATGGGAAAATTTTTATCTCTATATATTTTTATTATGATTAAACCTATCAAAGCACCTATAAATGAAGCAAAAAAGATAACAGGAAATATAGATTTAATACCCAAAAATGCTCCAACCATCCCCATAAGGTACATATCACCATCACCCATACCTTCTACTTTTCTCCACAATTTATAGATAAAGCTGGGGAGAAATAGGGAAATATAACCTAAAAAAGCTCCAGCCAATGAATTTAAAAAGCCCAACCCATTAAAAAAAGAAAACAGTAAGCCTAAAATAATACCACCATATAATATCACAGATGGGATAACGCCACATTCAAAACGATCTTTATCAAAGGCTGTAAAAAGATCTGTAAAGCCTGCAGTAAGTATAAAAAAAACAAAGGTTAACATTGATAGAGTCAAAAGACTAACTCCAAATTTCAAATAGATAAGGGTAAAAAATATAGCAGTAAAAAGCTCTACAACTGGGTAAGTAATCGAAATTTTTGTGTTACAGCTGCTACATCTACCTTTCAAAAAAAGATAACTTAAAATGGGAATATTTTCATAAAACTTTATAGTTTTACCACAGGAAGGGCAATTTGAACCGGGGAAAAGAATTGAAATAGACCTTGGAAGTCTATATATTAACACATTCATAAAACTACCAAATATAGCACCCAGAATAAACGCAATTAGAAACATCTGGATATTATTATTATTATTTTTCTTCCTTTAATGCAACTTCCACAACAAAGAATTTATCCCCTACATCAAACTTTACTCCCAGGCAGGGAACATTGCTCGGTCTATTTATTTTATGCCCCTTTCCTATAATTACATTGGGAATCGATATCTTAAATTTTAAGCCCTTTTCAGAGAAAACTTTTTTCGTACTACCAGCAATCATATTGATAAATTCACCAACAGCATCAACAACATCATCATCTATTTTAGTTTTTTCTTCACCAAGAAACTTACTTACAACTCCAAGGGCCAGATCCTCAGGCATACTTATAACAACAGAACCAACTGCCTGCCCTGCAAGTCCTATAACACCAGATATGTCAAAAGATGGTTCATCCTCTTTTTTTATATAAATATTATCTTTCTTAGGTTCTACACCTACCATAGTTTTAAATACCGATAGAGTAGACTCGATAAAGGGGTTAATATAATCAGCTTTCATAACTTTTCTCCATTAAAAGATATAAATATCAATCCTTTTTCATCACAAAATTTAATAACTTCTTCAATATCAACAACAAAGGTAAGACCAGCTTCTATAGCTAAGCCTGCTCCTCTATTATCACTTATTTTTTTAAAAGTGTCAATACCTACTGTTGGGACATCAAATCTATGGTCCTGATGTGGCTTTGCAACCTTAACAACAACACCACCCTCCTTCGCAAGCCTGCATCCACGCTCAATGGCAGCATCGGTACCCTCTATCGCTTCAAGGGCCATAACTGCCTTCTTTTTTACTACCACAGTCTGCCCAATATCAAGCTTCCCAAGCTCTTTGGCAATCTTATAACCAAACAATAGATCCTCATATATCGATCTGGAAGGCTTCTTTTTAGAATAGACACCCTCTGGGAGAAAAAGATCTTTTAATATATCAGTTTGTTTTAATATTGTTATTCCATTTTTGGCAAATTCATCAACTAATTTTAACATAATCGTATCATCATTTCTATTCTCAAGGGTAAATAGAAGTTTTATTGCAGTAAGATCAAGCTTAAGATTCTTATAAAGCAGTGTTTTATTCACCTTCCCAGCAAAGAGAATCTCACTTACACCCTCTTTCTTAAATGTTTTTATAATTTTACCTACCTGACCTACGCTATATTCATAACTCTTACCAGATATAGCTTTAAAATCTACAGTGGACTCTTCAGTGATAGTAACTACAACAACATCTCCATAGATCTCTTTGAGTTTATTATAAGCTATTAAAGGCAGTCTGCCATACCCAGCTATCAAACCGACAGACAATGTTATACCCTTACTCTTCCCATTCTTTTTTTCATTATATTATCAATAGATAATGCAACTTTGAGGGAACGAAGCTCATGCTCAACAGTCACAATTCTGCTTGTCTCCCCTTTAATACAATTAATAAAATGCTTTATCTCCATCTTCAATGGGTTATCTTTATATACAAAAACCCTTTCAAGGACATATTCATTTATATATTTTAATTCTTTATTACCAAAAACATGTTGAGATGAACCCTTTCTATATATATTTATATCCTGATTCGTATAATCTAAGTATATAAAAGCATCTTGCTGGCTTATACTCATCATCCTATCTTTTTTCTGTGTTACCCTACTCACAAGTATATTAGCTACTGAATTGTTATCAAAAACAAGGGTAACATTTGCAAAATCTGGCAATTCTGAATAAACAACACTACCCTTTGCTTCAATATCGATAACTTCCCTATTAACAATATTCATTATTATATCGATATCGTGTATCATCAGATCCAATACTATGCTGTCATTTTTCATCCTTTCCACATAGGGGCCAACTCTCCTTGATTCAATGAGAAAAGGATTATCTATCAGTTTCTTAATCTCTTGCACTGCACCATTGAATCTTTCAACATGGCCTATATGCAACACTAAGTTCTTTTTATCAGCTATATCAAATAGTTCTACAGCCTGTTCATAATCTGTTGTAATAGGTTTCTCCACGAGAACATGCTTACCAGCATCAAGACAATCCTTTGCTATTTGGTAGTGATACTTTGTAGGTGCTGCAATAGTTACTGCATCCACATGGGGCAAAATATCCATGTAATTCACAGAAATAAGGGTATCTTCTTTTTTAGGAAGACTTTTAAGAAGTTCAGGATCAGCATCACAAACAGCAGTTTTAACTATATCACCAATTTCATCGTATAGGTTATAATGATATCGCCCCATTCTTCCTACACCAATAAGACCCATCCTTATCATTCTCCCCTCCTCATGATCCCTCTTTTTGATTTAACAATAAAATCCAAAAATACCTTAACTTCATCATATTGTTTCAGCTTTGAAACCTCTTCTACAATCTGATCCATAAGAAAATCCATATTGGTTAGTATCTTATAAGCCCTCTTTATCTCATTTCTAACATCCACAGAAATCCCCCTTCTTTTAAGACCGATCATATTTGGGCCATAAAGAACTGAAGGATTACCATCAACTAAAGCAAATGGTGGGACATCCTTGACTATTTTGGTTGCTGCTCCCACCATAGACATTCCACCTACTCTGACAAATTGATGAATAATTGCTGCACCACCTATTATTGCGTTGTCACCAATATGAACATGCCCACCTAATCCTGCAAAAGATGTTAATATAACTCCATTGCCGATAACACAATCATGTGCTACATGACTGCTAGCCATAATGTAGCAATTATCTCCAACAACCGTTTTCCACTCCTCCTTTGTACTTGCCCTATGCAAAAAGGAAAATTCCCTTATGATACAATTCTTCCCGATTATTAATTTAGTATCCTCACCTCTGTAGCTTATATCTTGAGGTGCACCTCCAAGATGAGCATTTGGTGAAATTACTGTACCTTCACCTATTTCGGTATTGCTCTCTATAACTGCCCCAAATCCTATCCTCACATTTTCCCCAATAATACAATTTTTACCAATATAAACATTCGGTTCAACTATTGCACTATCAGCCACAATGGCAGTCTTGTCTATACAACAATTATTGGATATCATTTTTTTCTCCTAACCATTACCATGAATTCCCCTTCTGTAACAACATTACCCTCTACAGTGATAGATCCTTTAAATTTAAACATGGCACTCTTCTTATTCAAAATATCAACACGCATGACCAGAATATCACCAGGTATGACCGGTCTTCTAAATTTTACATTATCAAGACTCATAAAAAATATTTCACATTCCCTATAGTTAATATCACCAAAAAATCTTTGAGCAAGAAGTCCAGAAGCCTGTGCCATAGCTTCGATCTGAAGCACCCCTGGCATTATCGGCTCATCAGGGAAGTGTCCCACAAAAAATGGTTCATTGATAGTCACATTCTTCTGGGCAATAATATAATTCTCTCCCATTTCTAATACCTTATCAACAAGCAAAAATGGATATCTATGGGGGATCGTAGACATTATATCCTTTACGTGCATTTTTTATCCTCCAACAAACCTTGAACTATCTTTTTCAACTCGTATAGCTCCTTGAAAACAGCAGTATTCTTCATAAATAACTTCACATCCATAGGGGGAGCTCCACAATAAACACCCTTTTCATCTATATCAGACATTACAGCGGAACGGGCAAGTAAAACAGTACCATCTGCAATCTTTACATGATCTCCAATACCAACCTGACCAGCAATTATAACATAATCTCCAAGTTTACAAGAACCAGCTATACCAGCCTGAGAAACTATTATACAATTCTTACCTATTTTACAATTGTGTCCTATCTGAACTAAATTATCTATTTTTGTTCCATCACCAATAACTGTTGCACCCAGAGCACCTCTATCTATACAGCTATTGGCACCTATTTCCACATTGCTTCCTATTACTACATTACCAACCTGCCTTATCTTCACATGGCCATCTGGCAGATTGACATATCCAAATCCATCAGCTCCTATGGTAGCATTTGCATGTATAATAACATTATCACCAATAACCGTATCATCGTATAAGACAACATTGTTATTCAAAACAACATTTTTTCCAATCCGAACGTTGCTACCTATTTTAACGCCTGATCTAATTATAGAACTATCCCCAATAATTGTATTTCTACCTATATATACAAAATCTTCAATCAAACAATCTTTGCCGTAGCTACTCCCCTCACCAATAAAAAATTGAACAGATTTGGGAAAGTAAAAGGGCTTTTGGGGATAAAAAATATCCAGAAGTTTAACCATAATGAGAGGGTCATCTTCTACAAGTATAAAGGGCTTATTTATATCACTTTTAACAGATTTTGTTATAACTGCTGCAACAATATTTTCTTCTTCTATATATTTTAAATATTTTCTATTTGTTACAAGAACAATAGAATTCTTTTTAGGCTCCTCTACTGAAGAAAAAGTAGAAACAGATAGATCCTCTCCTACTAACTCACCTTTTAATAAATCAGCAAGTTTGGATAGTTTTATTTCTTTCTGGTTTTCCATTCTTTATCATACCTTTCTACAACAAGATTTGTTATATCGGAAGCATCAGCATTATACAGCACACCTGCCTCCCTCTTCTCAAAAATTACACTATATCCAAGCTCCTTCCCAAGCTTTTCAACCACATCTCTGAGTTCATTAGCTATCTTATTGACAAGCATCTGCTCTTTCTTCTTAAAATCATCGTTAGCATCTTTTATAGTTGTTTGTAAAGATTTCAGCTTTTTCTGATAGTCATCCATCTTAGCTTGCTTTGCATCTTCACTCAATATCGCACTCTGCGCATTGAGCTCATCCTGCATCTTTTTCAGTTCCATACTTTTTGTATCTATATCCTTCTGCAAAGCTTGATACTCTTTTTTCATACTTTCCACAGCATCTTTACCAGCTAGACTTTCATCAAGAGCCTTTTGCATATTAAATACTGCTATTTTACCATTTGCAAAAGCCAAACCTGTAAAGACAGCCATTAACAAAACAAAGACAACTAAAATTTTCTTCATTCTTAATCCTCCTAACTTTTTATTAAATATTTAAAATAAGCCACCTATTGAAAAATCCCATCTACCATTTGATTCCCCAGGAGCAGGATTGATCTTTCTACCATATTCTATCCTCAATGGTCCTATAGGTGAAAACCACCTGAAACCAAAACCATAGGATTTTTTCATTTCACCAGAAAAATAGCTAACATTATTATCATAAACCTGACCTGCATCAAAGAAGAAAACTCCTTTAAACTTGTTCTCCTCAGAGATAGGGAAGGTCATCTCAGCATTGAAAAGTAGATACTTATCACCACCATATGCATAGCCAGCACTATCCACAGGAGAGATATCACCATATTTGTAACCCCTAATGCTATACATCCCACCAAGTCTATACCTTTCATCTATTGGCAAATCTCCAGAAGTAGCTTTTGCATATCCTATTTCACCCCTTACCATACCTGTAAAAGACCAGAACAATGGGAAGTATTGATTACTTTCCAAACCTGTTTTTACAAAATCGTTATCACCACCCAATAAACCACCTGCATATTTTACAAACAAAGAAGATTTGTTACCCTTGGTAGGGTCGAGGGGATGATTTAAAGTATTCCATACAATAGATGGAGTAAAGCTTATAGTGGTAGTCTCACCTTCCTGATCTTTTATATAATCGGAAGAGGCCTCATCTATGTCGTAAATTTTTATTTTATCATAGGCAAACTTATAATTGATATATAACTTTCTTTTAATTATTGGGTGACCAAGTCTCAGAGCAAAACCTGTAGATTCCTTCGTATATTCATAGTAGCTTCTTTTAAGGTTATAAAGATCCACACCAAATGTAACAGGCCTGTCAAATAACCATGGATTTGTGAAGCTAAGAGTATAATCTGTCCTCTTTGTTGAAAACTCAGCCTTTAAACCCAAACTATAACCTAATCCAAAGAGATTCTGTTGATTAATTGAAGCCATAGCTGTTACCCCATCGACAGTTGAATAACCTGCACCAAGTGTAAACATCCCCGTAGGCTTTTCTTTCACATTGAGTTTTAGGCCTATCTTATTTTTACCCTCTTCTACAACTTCCTCTTTAAGGGTAACCTCTTCAAAATAGTT
>JAIWOA010000100.1 GCA_020217115.1 Calditerrivibrio sp.
GCAAATATCTTCCTTACATCTATCCCCATTGAGAGTGCTGCTTGCTGATCGCTTGCCACAGCTCTCATTGCCACACCTGTTTTGGTAGTTTTAAAAAATATTGTAAATATAGCAAGAAATATGGCAATGGAAATAATAGCAAATATATAAACCATGCTTACATTCAAAAAGCCTATTTTTATAGGTTCATTGGAGAAAATTTCAGGGAATGTTCTGGTATCCGTTCCCCATATAATTTGAACAATAGCCTTTAAAAGAGAGGATAGACCTATAGTTAACATTATTATTGAAATTATCGGTTCCCCAATCATTTTTCGCAAAAAAATCTTCTCAATAAGAAAACCAAAGAAAAACATAAAAATGAGGGTAAGCAGAAATGAAAACAGGAAGGGAACTTTATATGCAATTGTAACATGCAGACATATGTAGGCACCTACCAGGAGAAGCTCCCCTTGAGCAAAATTGACAATCCCAGTAGATTTATATATAAGGGTGAAACCCAGCGCCACAAGGGAATAGATACTTCCTATAACTATACCAGCTATAAGAATCTGCAAGAAAAATTCCATATACACCTCAACTCACATACTTAATATTTATTGTAGTAGTGAAAGATTTTGTCCTTCCATCCTGAAGTTTGATAACTGCAGTCGTAGTAACAGATGTTGATTCACTGTATAATGCATCAAATATATCTTTGTACTTTTCTATAATGAAGCCTCTTCTAACTTTTCTTGTTCGAGTCAGCTCTCCATCATCTGCATCAAGCTCTTTGTAAAGTAAAACGAACTTGTTTATTTTATGCTTGTCTATAAGTTGCTTATTAACCTTTTGCACCTCTTTTAAAACAAGATCATAAACTTCATCTTTAGCTGAAAGATCTGTGTATGTTGTGTAGGGTATTTTATTTTCTTCTGCCCATTTTCCAGTAATACCCATATCAATATTTAAAATTGTTGTAATATAATCTTTTCCATCTCCAAGTACAACTGCCTCTTTGATAAATGGAGAAAATTTAAGCTTATTTTCTATAAATTGTGGTGAAAACATTGTATTGTCTGAAAGATACATCAGATCTTTCTTCCTATCAATGACAACCAGCTTCCCATTTTCATCAAAATAACCAGCATCACCCGAATAAAGCCATCCATCTCTAATCGTTTCAGCTGTCCCCTTTTCATCCTTGTAATAACCGAGAAAAACTGCATCGCTTTTTGAGATTATTTCTCCATCTTCCGTTATTTTTACTAAAGTACCATTTATCGGCTTACCTACAGATGTAAAATCTATGTCATCATCACGATGGATACATGATATCCCTGCAATCTCAGTCTGTCCATATATCTGCTTTAAATTTATTCCAAGAGCATGGAAAAACCTGAAGGTATCTGGTCCTAAAGCAGCTCCCCCAGTCATTGCAGATCTCAAATATGTGAAACCAAGTCTTTCTTTTAACTTTCTAAAGAGTAGTATATATGCAATCCAGTATGATATCTTTTGCCCAATTGTTGGTTTCTTTTTCTCAAACTTTAGATCTGCATACCTGTATCCTACTGGCAACATTTTATTATATATGAATTTTTTAAACGGGGTAGCATCCATAATTTTCATCTGAACAGTTGAAGCTATGTTTTCCCAAACCCTCGGAGGAGAAAATATTATTCTGGGACCTATCTCTTTCATATCATTTTGAACAGTGTTGTGACTTTCTGGAAAATTGATAGTAAACCCGAAGATCAATGCACTTGCAATGGTCATCATCTGCTCACCTATCCATGGTAAAGGTAAAAAGGAGACAAACTCATCAGTTTCAAATTTTGGATCGGCTTCAGCAAGACTCTTTGCCATAAAAATCATATTTTTATGGGACAGCATCGCAAGCTTTGGGTGACCTGTTGTACCAGAAGTTGTGCACATGACAGCAACATCATTGTCTGAAAGCAGGCTTAATCTTTTTTGAAAAAAGTCTTCCAGATCATTGTTATCTATTTTATCGTAAATATCCTCAAAAAATATTAACAAACTATCATTATACTGATACATCCCTTTATCATCATAATAGATTACCTTTACTATCTGGGGGAATTTCTCTTTTTGATCAATTATTTTATCTACCTGTTCCTGATCTTCAGCTACAACTATTTTTGTTTCAGCTTTATTTATGATATATTCCACTTCATTTGCTATTGAGTCTTGATAGATACCTATAGGATACGCGCCCAGAAGCTGTGCAGCAAGTTCTGCTATTACCCATTCAGGTTTATTGTCACCTATAATGGCAATGGTATCCCCTTTTTGTATCCCAAGGTTGTTAAAATAGATAGCAACTTTTGTTACTCTTTCAAAATAGTCACCCCATTTGTATTCTTTCCATATACCAAGATCTTTTTCTCTGAAGGCTATCTTATTTTTTTTATTTTTGTATTGTTCATAGAAATAATGTAACAAGGTCATATCCACTTCTCCTCACCAAGATATGCAGAAATAACCCTCTCATCATTTGCTACTTCATGGGGTTTACCTTCACAAACTTTCTCACCAAAATCAAGGGCTACAACTCTGTGGGATAGATCCATGACAACATTCATATCATGTTCTATTAAAATCACAGTTACTCCCCTTTCCTCGTTTATGTCTATAATGTAACGTGCCATATCTTCTGTTTCTTCTGAGTTCATTCCAGCCATAGGTTCATCTAACATTAGAAGTTTGGGCTCGAGACAAAGTGCTCTGGCAAGCTCTATACGCTTCTGAATACCGTAAGATAATTCGAAAACATGTTTTTTTCTCACATCTGAAAGGTCAAGAAAATCTATAACCTGTTCAACAAACTCTCTATTTTTTTTCTCTTCTGAGAGTGCTTTCCCAAAATAGAATATTGAGGATAGTAATCCATAATTTATAAAAATATGCCTTGAAAGCATAAGGTTATCCAGTACTGTCATCCCCTTAAAAAGCTCAAGGTTTTGAAATGTTCTAACCAAACCAAGCTTTGATCTATTTTTGACACTAAGATTTGTTATATCCTGACCAGAAAAATATATGCTCCCACGTTTAGGTTTATATATCCCGGTAATTGTATTCAAAACACTTGTTTTACCTGCGCCATTAGGACCTATGATGGAAAAAATCTCACCAGCGTTAACCTTAAAGGAAACCCCAGCAACAGCCATGATCCCGCCAAAACTAAGGTAAATATTTTTTACATCAAGTAAAACAGACATCAAAACTCCCTGTGTTATTTAAGGGTTTAAGTTATCCCTTTTAAGTAAAGAAATATTAAAATTTTTTTAATAAGTCAAGATATTTTTAGTCTTATTGAAATATTTTCAAGAAAGTTTAAAATTGATTAAACTACTCCATACATTTTTAGTATAGAGGATGAATCTGGTTTACCTCCAAAAAGTCTCATATATTCATCAAAAATGTTTACCCCACCACCTTTAGAAAAAAGATTTTTTGCCAGTTCTTTTATCTGTTTAGGATCATTTGACTCCCTATATTTTACAAAAAGGTCAGCACTTAACACCTCTGCCCATTTATAGCTATAGTAACCTGCAGCATAACCACCCGAAAATATATGGGAGAACTGATTTTGAAACTTTACATAATCAGGCTGTTTAACAGCTCCTATTCTATCCCTTGTATCCCTCAATATTCTGTCAACCTCCACCTCAGAGTAAGCATCCCTATGGATAAGTATATCAAAAAGGGAAAACTCAAGCTGTCTGGCGAGTTGGTAGGCAGCAAAAAATCCCCTCTCCCTTTGTAATTTTTTTATTATCCCCTCAGGGATCTCTTCTCCAGTAGATATATCCATCCCGATAGATTTTAAGACATTGTAGTCAAATGCAAAATTTTCTATAAACTGAGAAGGGAACTCCACCACATCCCATTCTACACCATTTATACCACTTATAAAATAATCTTCAGACTTACTCAAAAGGTGATGGACTGCATGTCCCATTTCATGGAAAAGAGTCTCCACATCGGAATGCCTCAACATCGATAAAGAGCCATCCTTAGATGGAGGGAAATTGGCCACTATAAAAACCTTTGGATATATTAATTTTCCATCGGCCATTCTGTATCTCGTAGTCCACTCATTCATCCACGCTCCATCCCTCTTACCCATACGTGCTTCAAGATCAAAAAATAGCTTCCCCACAACTTCATCTTTGTCAACGACATTGTAAACTGTAACGGAATCATCCCAAACTTCCTCTTCTGTCTTAAGGAAGGATATTTCAAAAAAATCCCCTGTAAATTCCAACAATTTGTCAATACACCTATCTTTTTCAAAATATCTTCTAATCTCATCTTCCTTCAATTCCAATTCCCTTCTTTTTATCTTTTCAATTAGGTATGGAATGTTATGTGGTTTTAATACTCCAAGACCAAGATTTTTCGATTCCTCTTCCAGCTTCTTTATATCATCTTGAATATATTTTCTTGATTTCTCAAGAAGATCCAGAAGAAACTCCTCAACCTCATCTACAGTTTTTGCAGTCTTTGAGTATAGCGACAACTCAACATAATCGTTAAATCCCAACAGGTTTGCCTTTTCCTTTCTCAACTTTAAAATCTTTTCTATTATTTCACCATTTGCCAATCCTCTGGAAAAATATGCTCTATATATCTCTTCCCTAAGGCTCTCATCCTCACAATATTTTATAAAGCTACTATATGAAGGTGCTGTAAGATTAAAAATATACTCCCCATCTCTAAAATAGGTTCTGATGTCCTCTTCGGGCATATCCCCAAGAATACCCCTTTTATTAACTTTGAGTTCATATTTTTTAGTATCATTTAAAATATTCTGGAAAAAATCGGTAGAAAGTTTACTGAGATTTAAATTTATCTCCTTTATTCTATCTCTTTTATCCTCTGGTAGATGGACACCTTCGAGTATAAAATCTCTTTTTACAATCTCTATCATTCTCCTCTGGGGTTGGGACAGCTCATCAAGGGGTATGTTTTGTATTGCATCAAAAATATCTTTAGATTGTCCTATTTCTGTGTAAAAAACCGTTAATTTTTCTATACATTCATTAAAAATAGTCTGGCTTTCTTCAGAATTGTTAACGGAATTTATATGGCTTATTGGAGTAAAACTTTCAGCTATTTCTGCAAAAATAGATTGGTAAGGGATGAGAAAATTCCTGTAATCTTTTTTACTTAACTGCAGCAGATCACTAATTCTGCTTTTTGATTCCTCAATAAGCTGAAAAAACTTCTCTTTCTTACCGTCCAGCTTCCATATATTTTTCATACAAAACCCTATTCGCAAATCTTCTTTATCTCTTCGTTTGATAGACCTATCTCCTTCATCTTCAATATCTTGTCAACACCACACTTGTTGACATCTTTGATACTTTTTTGACTCTGCTCCACTATTTTCTGTTCTTCAACCTCATCTGCATCCTCTGGGGAAGATAAAATAGTTGCAAAAGCAGATGCAACTTCTTCAGCTTCTGTTCTATCTACAAAAGTATACCTTATAGAACTTTTGCAGTCATTGCTGGAAAACTGATCCAGATTGATTTTCATATTTATGTCAAATATATTGGGTAATTTGTGTGTATAGCCATAGCAATTAACTATACTTCTCGCATTCTTTATGGAAAGCTCAAATTTTGAACCTTTATCAACCAATTCCACATATTTTTTGTCACCACTGACTAAAAAGTACCTTATATAATACTTTTTAAGATCGTCATTTTTCCATGAAAAAAGAATCAGACCTCTTTTGAGATTGGGTAGAGTTTTGTAATAGCTGTAACCCTTCTCATTAAATTGCCTGGAGATATACTTTTCTAAAATTGATATTGCAGTTTTTTCATCATACTTTTTTTGAACCAGAATGTTATTTTCAGGAATCTTTGAAGAACATGAAACAAAAAATAAAACCAATAGAATAAAAAATATATTTCTCATATTAGCCTCCATATATAACTATCATAATAGATTGCATCATACCAAATAAAAAACCTAAAATAAACCCTAAAATATTTATCCATTTAAATTGATCTGCCATAAAGGAAAAAAGCAACCCCTCCACTTGATATAGGTTAAGGGTATTTATCCTTTCTTCAACGATTGATGGGATATTTAAATTCCTTATTATAGATGGTATATTTCTATCAAATAATAGATTAATCTCCTTTTGTATTTTCTCTGCTATCTTTTCGTATGTCTCCTCTTTTACATTTCTAAATATGGAATTAATATTAATTTGTTGTATAATATTTTCTAAGTATGATGCAATGATAGATTTGTTCTCAAAAATTAAGTTTGACCCCACAACAGAACAAAGATACCCCTTGAGATCAAAACCTGTATTGTCTAAAATCTCCTTTAATGTAATCTCCCTATTTTTTTCTATGATCCCTCTCAGAATCTCTGATAGTGAATTAAAAAACTTTTCACTCCTCAAATATTTTTCAAAGGATACAAAAATTTTATTGATAATAGCATGGACGTTATCTATACCAATAAATTCAACATATTGGTGCAAAGGTTTTGATAAAAGGGATACTATCTGCTCAGAAACTCCATTTTTTATATTTTCGAGCATGACCTTATCTTCTACAATCCCATTGATTATTTTTGGGAGTTCATTCTCAACAAGCTCTGCAATTTTCTCTTCAGACAAAAAGATATTAAGGATGCCAAGCTTGAGCTGATCAAAAAAAGATCCCCTAAAATAGTTATTTTTCCAATCTATAAGCTTCTTTGTTATCTTTATCTTTAAAACAGGGTCGTTAGCCATTTGCCTTACCCATTCTATAAGCTTAGCAGATATTATTAAAGAGAAATCGTTTATTTTGGCAGATATATTCTCTGGCAAAATATCGTAGATCGTATACCCTGAATATAGTGTATTATGCAGCTTTTCCTTGAAGATATTACCTATACTCACCTGCCATTCACCATTTTTTATAAAATTGTGGTAAAAGTTTTCTCCAGGTATCCCTTCATCCCTTCTGACTACATCTTTCAATTTCTTCTTTAGAAGATTTTCAGAAAATATCTCAATACCCTGATGCAATAATTCATCAAATTTCTCCCTGTGGGATCGATCATTTTCCACCCTTTCAATTAAACCTAACAGTTCAAGCTTTATATCTACACTAAATTTTCTTAAAATATCCCCTAAATATAGATCGTAATCTACAAAGAGGATCTTATTTAACTCTTTTCGTATAAAATCTGACACAATAGATTGAAATTGTTCATTCTTTATCGATTTCAGGATATCCTTTTCCTGCAATAGCTCATTTCCAACGAGTTTACCTATCTCTTTTGCAAGTTTTCCTCTATTTCTCGGAATAACACCCTGCCATCCAAGACTATACCATCTCCTTTTATGTGGGCGAAAAAGCATCTTTATTGCTAAATAATTTGTGAAATAGCCCACAAACCCTGTCAAAAATGGGGTAAGAAATAAACTATAGTGAAGCTGCAATGGCTATACCCTCACGTAAACCATAATCACTGACAATCAGTTCCTCTTTTCCTGTTTTATCTAAAAAAAAGATGAGTAAAAGTGACCCCGGTATTATAAGATCTTCTCTACCAGCCTCAAGACCTGCCACCTCTTTTCTTTTTTCAAACTCCAGAGAGGATAAGTATGTGAGGATCTCTTCTATTCTTCCCTTCTTGATCCTATACCCATTTACCTTTCTATAATCATAATCCACCATTTTCAGATCTATTGCAGCAAGGGTTGTAGGGGTACCTGCAGTTGCAATAACATTTTGAATATTTATACCAAAATCGTAATCACCTATCACAGAGGTTATATATTCCTTTGTTTTATCAAAAATATCTGAAGAACATATATCTTTGTAATTAAAAAGATCAGCAAGCTTGACAACTCCAATCTTATAACTGATGGTTGAATGAATATTTTTACCATCCCAGACTATCAACTCCGTTGAGCCGCCACCGATATCAATTATAAGGGATGGCTGTTCGAAAAGATCTATGCCTGCCATAACCCCCATACAGGTAAGTTCACCCTCTAATTTGCCATCTATAACTTCTACAGGCAGCCCTGCTTTCTTCAAAATATCAAGAAAGACTTCTCCATTCTCCGCTTCCCTGGATGCAGAAGTTGCACAACACTTTACCCGTTCCACATTACAGGAAAGAGCCTCATTATAAAACTGTATCGCCACCTTAGCTGTTCTATTGATGGCATCTTCTTTTAATCTATTTGTTGAAACGAGATCCTCGCCAAGCCTTGTAACAGCTCTATTTTGATATAAAATATCTCTTATTTTACCATTCTGAACATCTGCAACTATAACTCTTACGGTATTTGTACCTATATCTATACCGGCAACTTTCATCAGACTAGTTTGATATCTTTTGTTCTATTCTCGATCTTATAAAATTCCAGCCATTGTGGACATGTCTATCCACAAGGATCTCTACCATGTCAGCATCCCTCTTTGCAAAAGCCTCAATTATCTGCTGATGCTCCTCAAGAACCTTCTTTATCCTACCAAGCTCAGTAAAGGAATAGGCCGTAACCCTTTTAAATTGTTTATTGAGACTCTCTATAAATTTAATAAGCCTACTATTGTTACTTTTATCTATAAAAATATTATGAAATTCTGCATTAAGTTTTATGAGGCTAACAACATTTTTGCTCTCAGCATATCTACCCATTTTATCATTAAGTTCACTAAGCCTTTTAATGTCAAGATCTGTAAGAAAAGCAACAGATAGCTTTGCTGCAAGGGATTCAAGCTTGGTTTTTATTACAAAAATTTCATCTACATCCTTAGCTGTAATATCAGAAACTACTGCACCTCTCCTTGGAAATATATCAATAAAACCCTCATTCTCCAGCAACCTAAGGGCTTCCCTTATAGGTGTTCTGCTTATCCCCAGCATTGAAGAAAGCTTAGGTTCGGTAAGTCTCTCGCCAGGTCTTAGACTACCCCTCATTATATAATCCCTGAGTGTTTCAGCTATTTTCTCTGATAGTGGTGTATTGTCAATATTAATATCTCTCATTCTAAACCCCTTGTATCTTACTCCTTAAATAGTTCCAACCGCTCTCAATATGATATCTAACAGCTTTCTCAACATATTCTGCATTCCTTTTCCTGAAAGCCTCAATGATTTTATTGTGCTCCAGATATGCCTCTTCTACCCTATCAACCTTTGAGACAAGAACTGATCTGAATCTCTGAAAATTCTTATTCAACCCCTCCAATATCTCAACAAGTTTTACATTATTAGACATTTTTATAAAGTAGTTGTGGAAAGATATATTGTATTTCAGGTATTCCTCTACAACCCCATCTCCACCCTTAAAAAGGGAGATAAATTTTTCATTTACAGAGATTAGCTTTTCTATATCTCTATCAGTTATATTTTCTACAGCCTGTCTTGCAGCCAGGCCCTCTAAATTAGCTTTTATAGCATAAAGATTGTCGATATCTGAAAGAGTAAGTTCCTTAACAACTGCCCCTTTTCTTGGAACAATCTCGATAAAGCCTTCGCTCTCCAGCTGCCTCAAAGCTTCCCTTATTGGTGTTCTGCTTATACCATAAATCTCTGCCAATTTAGGTTCTATAAGCCTTTCACCATTACCAAAAATTCCCTTGACAATGTCAGACCTAATCCTATCAGCTATCCTTTCTCTCAAGGGCTTACTATCAAGCGTAAAACTGTTTGCCACCATTACCACCTAATAAAAAAAGTATTTTGTATACTGTATACTGTATTATATCTAAATGTACAATATAGTCAATTATTTTTTTTAGATTTAAATAGATTTAATAAGAAATAATTAATAAAGAGTTAATCCATCGTAAGCACACACAGTGCCACTAAATTCAGATTTTGCCATCAGAAACATCTCATCTATCATATTGTCGTTGTATTCAGGGCTATGGTGGAAAAGAACGAAGGATCTTGCGTTGGATTTTTTAGCAATCTCAATACCATGCTTATAAGTGGAATGCCCCCAACCAACCTTTGATATCCCATCAACCTTACCCTCATAATCTTCAGGGAAATATGTTGTATCATATATTAAATAATCTACATCTTTGGAGAATTCTATCAATCTCTCACTGGCAGTTTCAGATTGTTCAAAATCGGTGGCATATACAACCGAATATAACTCCCTTGAGATTTTGTAAATAAGAGAGCTATCAGGATGGTTTCCCAATATTGCATTTACATAAACACTACCGAATTTGTATGTTTTATCAATATCAACAAAACTAAGCTTCAGATTTGCCCTCAAATTCTGGTAAGAAACAGGGAAAAATGGAGGCTTAAAAAGCTCCTTTAAGAAATCATCAGGGGTATTAAAATTTTCCTTTTTTTCTACAAAAATATTTATAGTTATTTTACTGTTATAAATAGCTTTCAATATTGGAAGACCTATTATATGATCCCAATGTAGATGGCTAAAAAATATATTGAATTTTCTTATATTCTCAAATTCCTGACTATTTAGCAATGTGATACCTGTGCCACAATCAAAAACAATACACTCATCTTCACTCACCGGAGAATACAAACAGGAAGTGTTACCTCCATATTTTCTAAAATTAGTACCAGATACAGGGATTGTACCCCTACAACCCAATATTTTTATCACTCTACCCTCTTTATCAAAGTAACCTTGTTACCCTTCTTATTGTAGTTTATCTCATTGAAGTACATTCTTGCTATCAGTATACCTCTACCATGTAGCTTAAAAAGATCCTCTTCAGAATGCACTTTTTTAATTTTTGATGTATCAAACCCTTTACCTCTATCTTCCACAACAATCTTAAGGACAGGTTTTTTAAAATACAACGTTATTTTTACCTTTCTGTCTCTATATTTTGGATTATTTAGCCTCTCATCTACAAGATTGTAATAGCTATCATCCTCAGTAGCCTGAAATTTTTCTTCTCCAGTAATTTCAAGATTACCATGTTCTATAGCATTTGTAATGATTTCTGAAAGTCCTATACGTATTTTCTGAAGATCGGACAGTTTAAAAAAGTATACAAGGTCTTTTGTTATATTATAAACAATCTTATCTATAGAAAAAATGTTGTTACTGATAAAATAAGTATAGGAAAATGACTCTAAATTACAAGCACTGCTTATATTGTTAATTACACCACCATTCAATATAACATCTACTAAAAGTTTCAACTGGAGATTACTGACATTATTATCAAGGGCATAGTAGGAAGTACCGTAGTCTTGTGGATTGCCAAAAAATGCAACCGGAATTTTGACACCCTTGTAATACTTCGAGAATTCAGCATCGAGGAGTAATATCCCAAAGGAAAGCTCCATTACATCCACCTGTTCTGTCGACAGATTATGGGAATTAAAACCCTCATCGGCACAGAAAGCTCTTATTGTAGCATCCAATTCTAAAGAGTTAGTTTTATAAAAAATAGATTTCATAGTGAGATTATAGCAAAGAAATAAAAAAAATAAAACATTTTTTATTACATTTGATTTTTATAAAAAAAACAATATAATAAATTTTTAAAATATATCCCAATCAATAGGAGGTCTTTTTGACAATGGACAGAGGTATTTTCAGACAATACGATATCAGAGGAACTGTCCCTGATACTTTTAATAAAGAGATAGCTGCAAAAATAGGTAATGCTATAGGTATAAAGGCGATTAAAAAATTTTCTAAAAATCATCCATCCATCTCTGTTGGTAGAGATGTTAGGTTGTCATCGGATGAGATCTTTGAGGGGCTGATTGCTGGACTTACAGATTCAGGATGTAAAGTTATAAATCTTGGCATAGTTCCAACTCCTGTAACGTACTTTTCCTCTGAATTTTTGAAACCAGATGGGTTTATAATGATAACAGGAAGCCATAATCCACCAGAGTATAATGGTCTAAAGTTTGGACTGGGTAATAATACGATACACTCAGAAGGGATAATAGAGATATATGATCAAATAACCAATAACGATTATTTTATGGCTCCAGTAAGAGGATTTATAGAAAAATATAACATAGTTAAAGATTATTTTGAATTTTATGAAAATAGATTTGCAGATCTAAAATCTAAAATTGAAAAAATAAAAAAAATAAAAGTTGTTATCGATTCGGGGAATGGTGTTGCATCAAAGATAGCACCCATAATTTTTAGAAGCTTAGGTGTTGATGTAGTAGAACTGTTTTGTGAACCTGATGGCAGATTCCCCAACCATCATCCGGACCCAACTGTGGAAAAAAACTTAATAGATGCGAAAAAGAGTGTAATTGAAAATAGAGCAGATTTTGCAGTAGCATTTGACGGTGATGCAGATAGAATAGGTGTTTTAGATGAAAAAGGTGATATAATCTGGGGGGATATACTGCTGTATATCTATGGCAAAGAATTGAAGAAAAGATATGAAAAACCCACCATCATAGCAGATGTTAAGGCATCACAGGTTTTATTTGATTCCCTTGAAAAGATTGGTGCCAAAAGTATCATGTGGAAAACTGGTCACTCTTTAATAAAAGATAAACTAAAATCTACAAAAGCAGAATTGGCAGGTGAGATGAGTGGACATATATTCTTTTCCGACGGTTATTTTGGCTATGACGATGCTATCTATGCAGCGGTAAGATTCCTGGAGGTTTATGTCAACAATCTTATAGATGGAGCAATTACAAATACATCAGACCTGGTGAGAGAACTACCAAAAGTTTTTAATACTCCAGAAATAAGGTTTGAATGCCCTGATGATATAAAGTTTGAATTAGTAGAAAAATTTAAAAATATTTTCAAAAATTACGCA
Organism: Calditerrivibrio sp.; assembly: GCA_020217115.1. Lineage (GTDB taxonomy): Bacteria > Chrysiogenota > Deferribacteres > Deferribacterales > Calditerrivibrionaceae > Calditerrivibrio. The sequence goes on from JAIWOA010000100.1 coordinate 12,792, forward strand.
TCTGAAGGGAAATTTGGCATAAAATCGATTATAGATATAGATGGAATAAGGGTAAATTTTCAGAATGGCTGGGGATTACTACGGAGTAGCAACACCCAACCAGTTCTCGTAATGAGGTTTGAAGCAGATTCCCAGGAGAAGATGAACAGTTACTGCTACCTTTTTGAGGAAGAGCTTAAAAAACTCAACTAACCCTCACATGTTTCAGGTGCCCTACTATCAAGGGAGTGCTCTATCAGGTATTGGTGTATATTTACAAGTTCTTCATCTGTGAGCTTTGATTTCTCTAATTCTCCAGATTTATGAACCTCTTTTAGTTTCTTCATGTTATTGGCAAAATATGATTCCCATTTGCTGGATGTGTAGCTGTTTGGAACAATCTCAACCCCCTTCTTATGGCACATTTGATAACAATTTTTTCTGAATTTTCGCCTACCATCCCTCGTGTTGGCTGCAAAAAGAGAGGTGACAAATACTACAAGAACAAACAGAGCTACTAATTGAACAAATTTTTTCATAATAAAACCTCCACAAAGATTAAATAAAAGATACACAGTATATATTTCAATTTTACATTTTAATCAATACTTTTTAATAAATTTGTGGTTACTATTTTAAAATGTCACATGATGGTTTTATTTATTATAATCTCCTTCTTAAGACCAAATCACTTAAGAAAGGGGGTGTCATGGGAAAACAATACCTTATGTCGGAGGAGGATATGATTGGATACACAGTTCTGAATAATGTAATCTCCGGGTTTATAAGTCTAAAAGAGGCTACGGACATTCATGGTATTAGCTATAGACAGGCTATAAGATTAAAGAAAAGGTTTATGGACGGACTTTTAGAAAACAGCCTCAGAACTCCTCAATTTAAAGATGAGATCATAGGTCTAAGAAAAACAGTTTATTGAGATTTTACCCCATAGTAATGAAGTGTGACTTGATTATAGAAATAAGATGTTGTATAATTTTTATGAACGACCAATACTAAATTACCCCAAAAATCTACAACTT